>JAICSG010000007.1 GCA_025937035.1 Thermoanaerobaculia bacterium
CCCAGGCGGTCCGGTGCCTCCACGGGAATCTGCCGGTCGAAGCGTCCCGGGCGCAGCAGTGCGGGGTCCAGGACATCGGGACGGTTGGTGGCGGCGATGAGGATGACGTTGGTCTTGACGTCAAAGCCGTCCATTTCCACCAGCAGTTGATTCAACGTCTGCTCGCGCTCATCGTGGCCGCCGCCGAGACCCGCGCCGCGGTGGCGGCCCACGGCGTCGATCTCGTCGATGAAGATGATGCAGGGGGCGTTCTTCTTCCCCTGCTCGAAGAGGTCGCGCACGCGCGAGGCGCCGACGCCGACGAACATCTCGACGAAATCGGAGCCGGAGATCGAGAAGAAGGGGACGTTGGCCTCGCCGGCGATGGCGCGGGCGAGCAGGGTCTTGCCGGTTCCCGGCGGGCCCATCAGCAGCACGCCCTTGGGAATGCGGCCGCCCAGCTTCTGGAACTTCTGCGGCTCCTTGAGGAACTCGACGATCTCCTGCAGCTCCTCCTTGGCCTCCTCGACGCCGGCGACGTCCTTGAACGTCACCTTCTTGCCCGAGGTGTTGAGGAGCTTGGCCTTGCTCTTGCCGAAGGAGAGCGCCTTGTTGCCACCGGTCTGCATCTGGCGCATGAAGAAGATCCAGAGGCCGACGATCAGCAGCACGGGGGCCCAGGTCAGCAGCACGGCGAGCAGGGGGTTCTCGTGCGGCTCCTCGGCGGAGATCTGGACGTTGGACTGGCGGAGCTGCTTGACGAGATCCGGGTCGTTGTCGAGCAGGGTCGTCTTGAACTCCTGGCCGCCGCCGAGCCCGTCACCCTTGTATTTGCCGGTGAGCTGCTTGCCGCGGATGGTGACCTCGGCGACCTTCCCCTGCTGAACGGCCGAGACGAATTGGGAGTAGCTCAGCTCCTTCTGGGCGGTCTTGCCGCCCTGGAACGTGTTCCAGAGGAGGATTACCACCCCGAAGATCGCCATCCAGAGAAACAGGGTTTTGACAGTAGAGCTCAAATCTTGGCTACCTCACGGTAAGCGCCCCGGGCGGAAACGCCCCGGACACCCTTTCTTTCAATATCGATACCAGAAGGGACGAGGGTCCCTTCCTCGTGAAAACCAAACGGCCGCGCCGGCGATTCCCTGCGGATCACCCCTCCTCCTCCAGGCGCCCCACGTACGGCAGATTGCCGTAGAGCCCCTTGTGCTTCAGCCCGTAGCCGACCAGCACGCCGCGGCGGTGGGAGACCAGGGCGCTGTACTGGAGCTCGAAGGGGGTCTTGCGCTCGTCCGGCAGGTCGATCAGGGCCGCGAAGCGCACTTTTGCCGCGCCATGATCCCGGAGCTGCTGCTCCAGGTAGGGCTCGGTGACTCCCGAGGAGACCACGTCCTTGAGCACCAGCACGCTCTGCCCGGCGATGTCGATCGGGATCGGGTACTGGATCCGCATCACCTCGCCGTCGTCCTCGCCGCGGGCGGGATCGACGTGGTAGGCCACGTCGATGAATTCGTAGCGCACCGGCCGCTCGATCGCCCGCACCAGGTCGGCCAGGAAGATCACCGAGCCGCCGAGGAGCGCGATCAGGAGGGGGTCTTCGTCGCCGATCTCCCCTTCGATCCGGTGGCCCAGGGCGGCCACGCTGTCGCGGATGGCCGCGGTGTCGAAGAGGATCTCGGGCGGGGCCAGGATGGCGTCTGGGCTCATGTCGTGGCAACCTCGGCGACCCAGGCGGTCGCGTGTCCGTCCAGCCGGAAGCGCTGGTCGATGGTGACCCCCGGCGCCCAGGCGATACGCTCGCCCACGCAGAGGAGCGGCAGGCGCTCCCGGACGTGCCGCGGCACCCGGCGGTCGATCAGCACCTCTTTCAATCGCCGGCTGCCGCTCGCCCCCAGCGGGTGGATACGGTCCCCCGGCCGGCGGTTGCGGATCGTGACGAGGTCTCCCTCCATCAAGGGGAGCGCGAGACCCGCGCGATGGGGAGATCCCTGCAACATCCAGGGCTCGACGGCGCGGCGGGAGACGCGCACCCGGACGGCGATCTCCGGGATCTCCACCGACCCCGGAACCTCAAGAGTATAAGTGAAATCCGGCACCGTCTCCCGCGCCGGCTCCGGACGGCGCAGGATCAGGAGCTCACCCGCCGTCTCCCAGCGCCAGCCGCCGCCGCAGTCGCAGGCCGCCCGGCCGTTTCCCCTGAGCTGCCGCAGGAGCTCCGAGCGCGCCGCCTCGCCCGCCGGATAGGGGGCGCCGGCCTGCCGGTGGAGCCAGGCGAAGACGGAAGGGAGGAGCCCCGCCGGCAGCGCCTCGACGGCCGCCCGCCCGACGGCGATCCCCCGCTCGGCCGGCACCACGGCGAGCCGCTCGCCCAGGGCCCGGTCGATCGCCCGGGTGGCCGAGCGGGCGCGATCTCCCAGCCGGGCGAGACGAGCGGGCAGCTCGGGATCGTCCTCTTCAAGAGCGGGCAGCAGACGGTGGCGCACCCGGTTGCGCGGCACGGCCAGGGAGCGGTTGGTGGGGTCGTCCACGCATTCGAGCCCCGCCGCCTCGACGGCGGCCAGCAGAGCCGTCCGCGGCAGCCTCAGAAGAGGACGTACCACCGCGCCATGGACCGGCCGGATTCCCGCCAGACCCTCGACTCCGCTGCCGAAGAGGAGCCGGAGGAGGACGGTCTCCGCCTGGTCGTCCCGATGATGGGCGGTGGCGATCCAGCGGGCGCCGAGCGCTGCCCGAGTCCGTTCCAGGAAGGCATAGCGCGCCCGGCGGCCGGCCGCCTCGGGGCTCTCGCCGGGGAAGCCGGCCCGGACGTCGGCGCGCTCGCGGACGAGGGGGACCCCCAGACGCCCGGCGATCCGGGCCGCCGCCTCCGCGCGGGCCCCGGAGCCGGCATCCATGGCATGATCGAGATGAGCGGCGGCGAGCCGGATCCCCCGTTCCGCCGCGAGGCGGGTCATCCCCCAGAGGAGGGCGGTCGAGTCGGGGCCGCCGGAGAAGGCGACGAGGACGCCCTCGCCAGGGGCGAGAGGCGCCTCGTCGCGGAAGAAGGTCTCCAGAGCGTCGAGGAGATCCACGGCAGAAGAAGAATGGTAGCGGTGACGGGACTCGAACCCATGACCTAGCGATTATGAGTCGCTCGCTCTAACCAGCTGAGCTACACCGCCATGGAACAGCGAAACAGAAGGGAAGAGGCCGCCGGGACGAACGGTCCTTCAAACGCGGGCGGGATTATACCCGAGATGAGGCCGCTTGGGGCCGGCGCGTCAAGGAGGTGGAAAACGCGCCGGCCGGCCCCCTCGCCAAGGAGAATTGAAGCTAACGCATAACTTCTTGACAGGAACGGAACTGACCGAAGAATTCCTGCATCGAGGTCGACAGGGCCGGCTCGTTCAGACGGTAGATGACATTCTGTCCCTGACGCTGATCGACGACCAGATCCGCCTCCTTGAGGACCGACAGGTGGCGCGAGATCGTGGGCTGCGACAGATTGAAATTGCCGACGATCTCTCCCACCGTGCGCTGGTTGCCCTCGAGCAGGCGCAGGATCTCCTGACGCGTGCCATCGGACAGTGCCTTGAACACCTTGGTCAGATGCCGTTCCTCACGCCGATAGTCGTGGGTGCCGCGGTCGATGTTAGCCATTGCCCTCTTCTCCTTAGCGGGGGGTTGATTCCTTCACCGCCTTTGATGAGCACATTGTAGAGGGACGATACTTGAATAGGACTTGATACTGCACGATCCTGGGCGCACGGCCGTGCTCAATTTGTGAGCATACAGGTGCAAACTTCTCTATAAGAGAACGTTACGCCCTTTTCACATAGTGGTGACGGGTAGCTCAAACCGCCCAAAACGTGACAAGGCTCCCGAAAAAAGGGAGCCTTGGGAGGGGAAATCAGGCCGGAAGGGCGGTCCTGCGGGGCCGCCCTGCTCTTTTTGTGAGCACCTCGGCGGGCGCTACCGCGCGGCGCTGTACCGCTTCGCCACCTCGGGCCAGTTGATGGTGTTCCACCAGGCGGCCAGGTAGTCGGGGCGGCGGTTCTGGTACTTGAGGTAGTAGGCGTGCTCCCAGACGTCCACCCCGAGGATGGGAGTCTTCCCCTCCATCAGCGGGCTGTCCTGGTTGGGGCGGGCGATCACGTCGAGCTTGCCGCCGCTCACCACCAGCCACCCCCAGCCGGAGCCGAACTGGTTGGCCGCGGCGTTGGTCAGCTTCTCCTTGAAGCTCTCGAAGCTGCCGAACGCCTGCTGGAGGGCGTCGGCGAGCTCGCCCGAGGGATTACCGCCGCCGCCCGGGCCCATGATCTGCCAGAACAGCGAGTGATTGGCGTGGCCGCCGCCGTGGTTGCGCACGGCGCCGCGGATCTGCTCCGGCACCTGGTCGATGCCGCGCAGCAGGTCCTCCACCGACTTGGCCTGCAGGTCGGGGTGGCTGGCGGTCGCCTCGTTCAGCTTGTTGACGTAGGTCGCGTGGTGCTTGTCGTGGTGGATCTCCATCGTCTTCGCGTCGATGTGGGGCTCGAGCGCGTCGAACGCATAGGGCAGCGCAGGCAACTGATACGGCATCGTGACCCTCCTTTGCTTCGGTTGGATGGTGAGGCGAGGGGGCGGGCGGGTGAGGCTTGGGAATTGATCGCCCCCCGGCGCCCCGGCCCGGCACCGTATTCTGTCAGAAACGCCAAGGCCCCCGCGAGGGGGGCCTGGAAGGAGCGGCGATTCGGTTTTGTAGGAGCGGCCCTGTGTGGCCGCCTGGAAGCTACCGCAGCTTCTCTTCGACGAACTCGACGTGCTTGCGGACCTTGGGGTCGTACTTCTTCATCCGCAGCTTCTCGGTGGAGAGCTTCTTGTTCTTCGTCGTGGTGTAGAAGTAGCCCGTACCGGCGGACGAAACCAACTTGATCTTCTCGCGCATCGTCAGATCTCTCTTGAAGGTGAATGGCGGGGCCGACGGGGCTCGAACCCGCGACCTCCGGCGTGACAGGCCGGCGTTCTAACCGACTGAACTACAGCCCCGCAAAGAGCTTCTTCCTCGATCGGCATTCCCACCGCGTGGTGGGAGGTGAGGGATTTGAACCCGCGACCCCCTGCGTGTAAGGCAGGTGCTCTAACCGCTGAGCTAACCTCCCTCTGCCGCCAAGGAGCGCCAATGATAGGGAAGGGTCCGGAGGTTGTCAACAGGCGGACAGGCCCTTTCTCGTCCTGGCGGGTTTTTCAGCCTGTTTTCTGTTTTTCACCCTGTTCCGCGGTTTTTGAAGCCTCGAAAGCTCCCCAACAGGGTAAAAGACAGAAAACGAGGCTCAAAAACGGACCGGACAGGGTGAAAAGCCGGAAAGCAGCCTCAAAAACGGATTGTGAGGCGGAAAAACCCAACCTCCCGGACTCTAATGGGCCACGTAGCCCAGCGACTTCAGCTCCTCCTGGAGCTTCTCGGGGACCTTCTGCTGGCGGACGCGGTTCCTGAGGCCCGCGAAGCGCCTCTGGATGAGCCCGGAGAGCTCGGCCACCCTCGCCGGCTCCCGCGCGGCCAGGTTCTCCTTCTCCCCGGGATCGCGCGACAGGTCGTACAGCTCCTCCTTGGCGATCGGGTAGTGGTTCGGCGGCGCGTCGGGGATGCAGACGGGGGAGATGCCGTCCGGGTTGTGGACCAGCTTCCAGTTGTCCTGGAGCACGGTGTGAATGGTGCTCGACCCGTATTCCGAGAACGCCGGCAGGCTCCGCCTCCTCCCATCCGGCTGCTCCAGGTAGGAGATCAGCGACTTGCCGTGCTGCTCGGCCGGCTTGGCCACCCCGAGCAGGTCGAGCAGAGTGGGGAGGAGGTCGATCAGCTCCACGATCTGCGGCACCCGGGCCCCGGCGGGGATCAGCCCCGGCGCCGAGAGGCCGAGCGGCACGTGGAGGGTGGTCTGGTAGACCGAGCACGAGTGGTAGAGGTAGCGGTTGTGCTGGTACAGCTCCTCCCCATGGTCAGCGGCGAAGAGGATGACCGTGCGGTCCAGCCGGCCGGCGTCCTTCAGCCCCTGGAGCAGGGCGCCGCTGATCCGGTCGCTCCCCTGGACGGCGGCGTCGTAGAGGGCGTCGAGGTGCTGGACATCGCGGGCGTCAAGGGCGATCGGCTTCGTCATCACCGGATCGAGCAGCTTCTTCCGCGGCCCCAGCGGCCCCTGATAGCCGGGGTCCATCTTCTCCGCCCCGTCGCCGCCGTTGTAGTAGGGGGGATGGGCGCCGAACAGATGAACCCAGAGGAGGAAAGGGCGATGGGGATCGACCCCGTGCGCCCATTCGAGCGCCCGGCGGATGTCCTTGCCGTCCTGGCCGCCGGAGCAGGCGAAGGCGTCCCACCCCTGATGGTTCGCCTGGCACATGTTGCTGAGGAACGCCCCGGTCTGATAGCCGGCGGCGTGCAGCAGCTTGGGCAGGGTCGGCAGGTCGTCGGGGAACCCGTAGCCGTTCTCGTTGACCCCATGCCCGCTGGGATAGAGGCCGGTGAGCACCGAGGCGAGCGACGGCCAGGTCGAGGCCCGCTGGGACATCGCGTTGTCGAAGGTCACGCCCGAGGCGAGCTGGGAGTCGACGTTGGGGCTGTTCGGCCGCGCCTTGTAGCCGTAGGCGCCCAGCCGGTCCGCCCGCAGGGTGTCCACGGTCAGCAGGATCACGTTCCACCCCTTGGCCGCCCCGGTCAGCGGCTTGGCGGCCTTGGGGGCGGGGGCGTCCTTTCCACGGCAGGAGAGGAGGATCAGGAAGAGGACAAGGAGGAGAAGGCGTCGTGTGGTCATGGGATCGATTGAGGAGCGGATTGTAGCCCGGTCCGCCCGGACCTTGCCCTCCCACCCCGGATCACGATATAAAAAGCTCCCCTTCCGTGCCGGGCCCCGTCCCGCCATCTCTTCTCCTTTCCTGGAGAAGAGACAATGAGCCCATGCGAGAAGAATCCCGCCGTCCTGGCGCCCACCTGGGAGGCGCTCATCCACAGCTACAAGCCGGTCGTGCGGCGGCAGGTGACCCGGTCGTTGCGCCTGGCCGGCATCGACAGGCCCCGGCACGAGCAGATCGAGGAGCGGGAGCAGGAGGTCTATTTCCGGCTGCTGACCGGCGGGTCGCGGCGGCTGCGGCTGCTCCAGCGCTGGAACGAGGGGCAGCGGGTGAGCTATCTCTCCCGGGTCGCCCAGGGCGTGGTGGCCGACGAGATGCGGGCGCGGGCGGCCGTCAAGCGGGGACACGGGTACCGGTTCATGCGGATCGGGCGCCTGTGCGAGATCGCCGACCAGGTCGTCGACGAGCGCACGCCCGAGCACGACATCCTGCTGCGCGAGGGGCGGCTCGCCGTGCTCTCCCGCTGCCGCGCGCTGCTCGATCCGCGGCTCCGGCCGGAGGACCGCGACCGCTCCCTGCGCATTCTCCGCCGCGCCCTGCTCGACGGCTGGAGCTATGAGGAGATCAGGCAAGCCGAAGGCGGGAGGCTGGCCGCGATCACCGTTCATTCCCTGGTGCACCGGATGCGGAGGAGGCTGGTCTCATCGTCCTGGAGATATGATCCCGGCTCATGATCCGCATCTTCACCGATCCGGCCTGTCTCGACCATCAGGCACCTCCCGGCTATCCCGAGCGGCCGGAACGGCTCTCCGGGATTCTGGCCCACCTGCGGGAGCGCGGCTGGCCGCTGGCCGAGGGCGGGGGGATCTCCCGGGAGGCGGCGCGCGAGGCGGTGACGGCCCTGCACGACGAGAGGTACGTCGCCCGCTTCGAGCGCGCCGCCGCGCGGGGAGACTCGCTGCTCGACTCGGCGGACAACCCGCTCTCCAGCGGCACCTGGGAGGCGGCCTGGGCCGCGGTCGGCACCACGCTGGCGGCGGCCGACTGGGTCGCCGGGGATGCCGGGCGCACGGCCCTCGCGGCGGTGCGCCCTCCGGGGCATCACGCCGAGCGTGAGGTCGCCATGGGCTTCTGCTTCTTCAACAACGCCGCGGTGGCGGCCGAGCACCTGCGCCGCCGCCACGGCGCCGCCCGGGTGGCGGTCTTCGACTTCGACGTCCACCACGGTAACGGCACCCAGCACCTGTTCGAGGAGCGCGCCGACATCTTCTATGCCAGCACCCACCAGTACCCCTTCTACCCAGGCACCGGCGCCGCGGACGAGCGGGGGATCGGTGAAGGGGAGGGATTCACCTTGAACGTCCCTCTCCCGGCCGGTACGGGGGACGAGCGCTACGGCGAGGAGATCCGCGAGCGGGTCCTCCCAGCATTGCGCCGCTTCGCCCCGGAGGTCCTGATCCTCTCGGCCGGCTTCGACGCCTGGCAGAACGACCCACTGGGCGGCATGCGGGTCACCGAGGAGGGGTTCCGCTCCTGGGGGGACTGGCTGCGCGATCTCGCCGCCGAGGTCTGCGGCGGCCGGGTGCTTGCCGTCCTCGAAGGAGGCTACGACCTCCGGAGCCTCCCCCGGCTGGTCGAGGCGCACCTGGAAGGGCTGGCGGGCGGCCGGCCATAGGCCCTCATCACCCTATAGAGAAAAGCCAATATTGACTTTTCAAGGCCAAAGCCCATAAAATCCGCGAAAGCTCACGTATTACTTGAAGGGTGACCCCCTAAAGGTTGGCGTTTTTCGGCTGTTCCCGACGTTTCACACAGCGGGTGTTTGACGAAGCTGGTCGTGGAGGAGGTAGGAGCATGAAGCGCTATGTCATCGTGTCCCTGATCGCGGTGGCCCTGCTGGCGGCGGTTCCGGGCTGGGCCGCTCCGCCGTTCGGCTCGTTCGGCGGCATCGTGGGGGGCGGCAACTCCGGTGCCGGCCTGTTGCCGCTCACGGGCTGGGCCCTGGACGACAACGGCATTCTGGCGGTGGACATCCTGGTGGATGGCGTCGTCGCCGCCCGGGCCAATTACGGCCGCGCCCGCGCCGGCGTGACGGCGCGGTTCCCCGGTTATCCGGATTCGGCGAGCCCCGGCTTCGCCCTCCAACTCGACACCACTCATTACCTGAACGGCCTCCACACGGTGACCGCGCGGGTGAAGAGCCGCGCCGGCGAGGTGACGCTCCTCGAGCCCCGGACGATCAACTTCACCAACGTCACCCACGACCTGGCCCCCTTCGGCGCCATCGAGTTCCCCAAGCCGCAGGCCGAGCTGCGGGGCAACTGTGACGTGACGTCGCCCGTCCGCCGCTATTCCGTGCTCTCCGGCTACGCGCTCGACTCCGGCCTCACCGACTTCGATACCGGTGTCGCCTACGTCGAGCTGCTGATCGACCGCGCCCGGGGCTTCGACCCGTGGACCGGCACCGAGTTCAGCACCGACATCTCCTGCACCTTCAACGCGGTGACGGGCGGGCAGACCGACTGCTACGGCATCCGCCGGGTGGACATCGAGAAGGTCTATCCCAGCCTCAAGGACAGCCCCCACAGCGGCTTCCGCTTCGTGCTCGACATCGGCAACATGATCTCGCCGCTGCCCATCCCGGGCTACGAGCCGGCCTACAGCCAGGGGGCCCATATCCTCACCATCCGCGCCGGCGATCACGCCAGCCAGCTCCGCGACATCGCCGAGATCCCGGTCACCTTCGTCTGCGACCAGAACCTGCCGAACGAGCCCTCGGTGGGGGACATCGACCTGCCGCAGAACGGCCTGCTCTATCACGGGGTCGTCACCACGACCGGCTGGGCGCTCGACTGGAATGGGGTGAGCAGCATCCAGGTCCTGGTCGACGGCCATCCGGTGGGCAACGCCACCTACGGCTTCCCGCGGCCGGACGTCTTCCAGCTCTCCTACTATCCGGGCTTCCCCAGCAGCGGCGCTCCCGGCTGGCAGTTCCAGCTCGACACCACGCAGCTCAACAACGGCGAGCACTTCCTCGACGTGATCGTGACCGACAACCTGGGCGTCACCACCTATATCGGCAAGCGGCGCTTCGTGGTCAACAACGTCGGCGGATAAGCCGGCTTCAGCCCCTTCCCGCGACGCCCCATCCTCTTCCGGATGGGGCGTTCATGCTTTCAGGCCATGTTTTTTCCCCGGTGCTATTCTTCGCGGCCATGGCGGGGATCGACCGCATCCTTTTCTTCGGCACCCCAGAGCTCGCCGTACCCACGCTCGCCGCTCTGGTCGAGGCCGGGCGGAGCCCCGTGCGCGTGGTCACCCAGCCGGCCCGTCCGGTCGGCCGCGGCCAGCGGGTCCAGGACCCGCCGGTCGCCCTCTGGGCGCGCGAGCACGGCCTGGAGGTGACCCAGCCCGAGCGCGTCCGCGCCCCCGCCTTCCTGGAGGAGGTGGCGGCGCTGGTGCCCGACCTCGCGGTGGTGGTGGCCTTCGGCCAGATCTTCCCGCGCGCCCTGCTCGACCTGCCGTGCCACGGCTGCGTCAACCTCCACGCCTCGCTGCTGCCCCGCTGGCGCGGCGCCTCGCCGATCCAGGCCGCGATCGCCGCCGGGGACACCCGCACGGGGGTGACCACGATGAAGATGGACGAGGGGATGGACACCGGCCCCATCCTGCTCGAGGAGACCGTCGAGATCGGCCCCTTGGAGACCGCGGGCGAGCTTGGGAAGCGGCTCGCGGAGACCGGCGGCCGGCTGATGGCACGCACGATCGACCTGCTCGAACGGGATGAGATCGAGCCCCGGCCGCAGCCCGCCGAGGGCGTGACCTATGCGCCGCGCCTGACCCGCGAGAGCGGCCGGGTGGATTGGGGGCTCTCCGCGCGCGAGATCCTCGACCGCCTGCGCGCCTACACCCCGTGGCCGGGGCTCACCGCCGGGCTGCGCGGCGAGCCGGTGAAGATCACGGCCGCGGAGGTGATCGAAGAGCCCGGCGCTTTTGGCGGGACAACCGCTCCGGGTACGATCCTCGGCCTGCGCGGCGGCCGTCTTCTGGCCGTCTCCTGCGGCGGCGGCACCGTGCTGGGCCTGGCCGAGCTCCAGCGCCCGGGCAAGCGGGCCCTGCGCGCCGCCGACTTCCTGAATGGAGAGCGTCTGCGGGCTGGCGAGAGCTTCACCTGACCCAAGCCCGCGAGAGACATGTCCAAGCGCCGCTTCGAGCCTCCAGCGACTTCCCAGACCGGTCCCGGCCGCAGCCGCCGGATGAGCTCCCGGCAGGACAACGTACGCGCCGCCGCGGCCTGGGTGCTCGAACGGACCCTGGCGTCGATGGCGCCGGCCGATTCCTTCCTCGACAGCGCCCTGCCGCGTTTCGACGATCGGGACCAGGGGCTGCTGCGCGAGCTGGTGATGGGCACCCTGCGCTGGCTGCGCCGGCTCGATCACGTGATCGCCGCCGCCAGCAACCGCTCCTTCGAGCAGATCGAGGAGGTGCTGCGCTCGCCCCTGCGCATCGCCACCTACCAGCTCCTCTTCCTCGACCGCGTGCCCGCGCACGCCGCCGTCCACGAGGCGGTGGAACAGGCGCACCAGCTCACCCATCGCGGCGGCGCCAGCTTCGTCAACGGCGTCTTGCGGCGGATCGCGCGCGCCCCGCGGCCCGAGGACTGGCCGGTCAACGAATCCGACCCCGTGCGGCGCATCGCGATCGAAAAGAGCCACCCCGACTTCCTGGTCGCCCGCTGGCTCGACCGCTTCGGCACCGCGCGCACGCTCGACCTGCTCGACGCCAACAACCGGCCGAAGCCGATGCACCTGCTCGCCTTCCGCGACCGCGGCGGCCGCGAGCTGCTCGCCGAATCGCTGATCGACGAGGGGCTGGAGGTCGAGCCGGCGTCGCTCTCTCCCCTCGGCCTGATCGTGCGGCGCGGCAACCCCCTGGCCTCGGCGGCCTTCCAGCGCGGCGATTTCTACGTGCAGGACGAGGCGAGCCAGGCCGCCGCCCTGATCCCACCGCCGCGGCGCGAGGAGACCGTGCTCGACGCCGCGGCGGCGCCCGGCGGCAAGAGCTTCTCGCTGCTCGCCTGGGAGCCGACCGTTCACGTCACCATGAGCGACGTCGCCGCGTCGCGCGCGTCGCGGGTGCGCGACAACCAGCGGCGGCTGCGGCGCGCGCTGCCGCTGGCCGTGGGCGACGCCACGGCGCCGCCCTTCCGCGGCCCCTTCGACCGCGTGGTGCTCGACCTGCCGTGCACCGGCACGGGCACCCTGCGCCGGCACCCCGAGATCAAATGGCGGATCAGCGAGAGCGAGATCGGCCGCCTGTCGCGCCAGGCGTTGCGGCTCCTCGAAGGCACGGCTCCCCTCGTGGCGCCGGGCGGCCGGCTGGTGGCCATCACCTGCTCGCTGGAGCCGGAGGAGAACGAGGACGTGATGACACGCTTTTTAGCAACTCATCCTGAGCTTTCCCTCCTTCCCCTGGATGGCTTGCTCGAAAGCCCTGTGGCGGCAGGGATTACGGGCCCGGGAGCCTGGCGCATCCTGACCGGCGGGGACCACGACGGCTTCACCGTCCACGTGCTCGCGAAAGCCTGAATCCAGGCGCTTCCGAGCGCTTCATGCTGTATTGACAGCCCCCTCGCGTTGGCTTATCGTTTCCGCCAGTCACTTTCGTTCAAAAAAACGACTTACAGGAGGAGAGCGATGGCTGGTAAGGCTGATCTGGTGAATAGCATTGTGGACTCCGTCGAGGGGATCACCCGGCGGCAGGCCGCTGCGGCATTCGAAGCGGTCGTCGGCGCGGTTTCGAGCTCCCTGAAGGCGGGGGAGTCGGTGAAGATTCCGGGGCTCGGCAGCTTCGCCGTCGCCGAGCGGGGTGCCCGCAAGGGCCGCAACCCCGCCACCGGCGAGTCGATCACCATCAAGGCCAGCAAGACGGTCCGCTTCAAGGCGGGCAAGGATCTCAAGGAAGCGGTCAACACCAAGAAGCGCGGCCGCAAGTAAGAGCCTCAAGCCTCGCCGCAGCTCCTGAAGCCCCCGCGCGTACGCCGGCGCGCCGGGGGCTTCGGTGTTTTCAGTGGGCGTCCGCGAGGATCACGTCGCTGGCCTTCTCCGCGATCATGTAGATGGGCACCACGATGAAGAAGCCCGGGATGCGGGGGAACACCGAGGCGTCCACGATGCGCAAGCCCCGGGTCCCGAGGACCCGGAAATTGCTGTCCACGACCGCGTTCGGATCGTCCGCCCGGCCCATCGGGTTGGTGCACGAGGCGTGGTGCCCCCAGGCGTTGCTCTTCACGAATTCGCGGAGCTGCCCGCCGGCTATGTCCGGCCCGGGGACCGTCTCCCCCTGGATGGCCGCGTTCTTGGCCGAGATCCGGCGCACGAATTCCACCGCTCCCGCCACCGCCTCGGCGTCGCTCCCGTTTGGATCACAAACTGGATCAAAATAGTTGAAATTGATTTTCGGCGGGTCGAGCGGGCTGGCCGAGCGCAGGCGCACGGTGCCGGTGTTGTTCCTGGCGTGCGCCTTGAGGATCGCCCAGGTGAGAAAGTTTTTCGTCCGCTCCACCTCCCGCGAGTAGCCGGGGAAATAACCGTAGAACTTACCCGGGAGGGCGAAGATGAAGAGATCGGGCTCGGGGCGTTCCGGCGCCGACTTCTTGATGATGCCGAGGACGGCGCCGCTGGTCGTATAGACCCCCTTGCCGTTCTGCCACTGAACGTAGCAGGGATCTCCCGGCTGGTTCGGCAGCGGCGGCGCGAAGGTCGCGCCGGCGAGCAGCTTCCAGGGCTGCTTCATCTCCGTGACGACGCCGATCTCATAACGGTCCTGGAGGTTCGTTCCGACTCCCGGCCGGTCGAGGAGGCAGTCGATGCCGTGCTGCTGGAGATGAGCCGCCGGGCCGACCCCTGAGAGCATGAGGAGCTGGGGCGAGTTGAACGCGCCGCCGGCGAGGATGACCTCGCGCGAGCAGTAGTACCGTTTGACCTCGTAATCCACGTCAGGCTGCGGATCGCTGACCGCCTGCGGATCGGCCCGGTAGAGATGCTGCCCTTCCCAGCACTCGACCCCGATCGCGCGCTTGCCGGCGTCGAAGAGGATTTTGGTCGCCAGGGTGCTCATCCGCACTACGAGCTGCTGGGGCAGGGCGGCCTGGGTGGCCTGGATCAGCTCGCGCGTGCTCATGCGGCGTCCGCTGAGGGTCGCCAGGGGCGCGAAGCAGATCCCCTCGAAATGCGGGGTCCGCCAGTCGTTCGGGTCCTGCGGCACGATCTGGGGGAGCGGCCCGCCGATCCCTTCCTTCCAGGCTCCGATCACCGCGTTGAGAACGGTCTGGAGCAGCGCGTCGTCGCCGAAGACTAGTGAGATGTCGGGGCCGGTCGTGGAAAGCCAGCCGTCCCACCCATGCCGCGTCGGGTTCGGTTGCCCGGCGCCGGGCTTGGGCACATAGCCGCAGCGCTCGAGCCGCTCGAAATATCCGCGCATCTTGTCCGCCGCCCAGGACGCATCGCCGGTGAGCTGGGCGATGTGGTCCCAGTCGCTGGAATGGCCGTAGACGGCGATCATGGCGTTGTGGGCCGTGCAGCCGCCGAGCGTGCCGGCGCGCGGATAGAAGATGCCGCCCTTGTCGGCCCTGTGCTTCGGATCCCGCTCCGGATTCTGACCGTAGTGATCGACGAAGAAATCCCAGGAGAGCTCCGGGTCCTCGCTCGCGTAGGTGTGGAAGACCGGGACCGGATAGGACGTCGTATCGGACGCCTGTCCCGCCTCCAGCAGGCCGACCTTGTGGCCGGCCTTGGCGGGGTTGCAGGCCACGGGGCCGCCGCCGGCGCCGGAGCCGATGACGATATAGTCGAAGTCGGGGTTTTGCGGATCGTTTGGCATCAGAAAGTCTTCAGGAATTCGATCAGCGCGCGTTTGTCGAGGTCGGGCAGGGGGGTGGCGAAGTAGTGCCCCTCGTCCTCGATGAAATCGGGGCAGGAGCTCAGCGCATAGAAGTCGGGGACGAGCGTGAGGAGCCGCTGGGTCGCCGCGTCGCCGGTCAGCCCCTGCTTCTGGATGTCCTTGAGGGCGCTCAACGTGCGCGCCAGCAGGCGGACCTGCTTCGCCTTCTGGCCAAAACCTTTCAATTCGAGATTGGTGTTGGCGAGCAGGTTGACCGGCGTCCCCTTGGGGATCGGTCCGATATGGATGAAGCCGTCGGGATCGGCGAGGCGGGAGAGCCACGGCGCGTAGGACACCGGGATCTGGATCGAGCTCTCGGCGGTCGTCCGCCAGATCGAATCCTTGCCGAGGCGCTTCTCGTTCCAGAACATCTTCTCGATCGCGTCGTTGAACGCCTCCATCCGCGAGTCGACGTCGACCGCGTGCACGTGCTTGCCGAGCGCGTTGTTGTGGAGGAAGGGGGCGCAGCACCAGACGGAGACGAGCGAGGGGGGGCGGTAGTAGCCGCGTCCGCCGCCGGGGACCTCCCAGGGCCGGGTCTTGCCGGTGAAGGGGTCCCAGACCTGGATCGAGCCGACCTTGGGCAGGGTCTTGTAGGTCTCCGAGGAGAAGTTGTCCCAGACGTGATCGCGCAGCGCGTTCGACGCCACGGCGCGGGTGGCGTTGGTCTTGACCTCGGTGACGGGCACGCGGATCTCGGCGCTCAGGAAATTGTTGTCGAGGAAGTCCGGCTTCATGACCTCCTGCTCGAACCACTTCTTTCCTTCCGGCGAATTGGGCTGGATCGGCGCCGGCGGCTGCTTGCTCGAATGGCAGCGGGCGCAATTCTGGGCGAAGACGAGCTTGCCCCGGTTGAGCACCCTCGCGTCGGTGGTCAGATATTTCCGGCCGCCCGGCGCGTCGGCGAGCTTGAGCGGCCGGGCGACGTCGATGAAATATTTCGCCAGGGCCGGCGCGTGTTGCTCGCTCCAATTCCAGTGGGGGGAGAGCTTCTGGGCGTCCTTCACCCGGATCGGCGACTGCCGCGTGATGCCCACGAGCGGGTTGAAGTGCCGCAGCCACTCCTCCCAATACTCGCCGATGTTCAGATAGACGCGGCTCAACGCGGCCTCGAAGCCGACCGAGTCCGCCCCCTCCTTGAGGACGCGCGGGGTGAGCTGCGGATCGTGAACGTTGCGCAGGTCGAGCGCGCCGCCGGTGACGTGCTCCTTCACCGCCACCTGCAGCCGGCCGGCGACGTTGAAGACGCCGTTCATCGTGCCGGGATTGTTGAGGTAGTCGGTGGCGATGAAGGAGGTGTCGAGCGTGCCCGGCGGATTGCTGTGGAGCAGTTGCCAGATGAAGTTGCTCTCGGGGAGGTCGTGGGCGAAGACCTGTGAAACCTTGAGGTAGTGCTGGCCCACGTAATCGTTCAGGTTGGCATATTCCGGCTCGTTCGGGTCCGCGGGCGGGTTCGTCGGGTCGGGGCCAAGATGGCAGAACGAGCAGGCCATGCCGACGACGTAGGGACGGACGAGCTTCGGATTCGTGTAGTACCTGGGGTCCGTTCTGTAGAGATTCGCATCCCATCTGGCCTTCGCCGCGGCATCGAATTTCGGATTCGGAAAGATTCGCAAACCCATGATGCCGCTGGATCGCCCGTAGGTCTGGACGTCGAGCCGGCTGTCCAGATCGTACTTCGCCTCCCGCGGCATGTCGATGTAGAGGCCGTATTCGTCGGGCCGCGCCGGACGCTTGAAGCCGGGCTGATTGAAGAGGCCGTAGGTCTGGAAACGCTGGTCGCGCGGCGAGTCGACGACCTTGAGCAGGTCGGCGGTGCCGAAGCCGTGATCGGAAAGCCAGTCCCAGAACGCCGCGTTGTCGCCCGACCAGAGGTTCCAGACCACGCGCCCCTGGATGTCCTCGCCGCTCAGCCTGACGTCGCGCCCCTGGAAGTCCATGCCGGGGAACGGATCGAAGGCGACCTCCTGGAAATTCGCGTATTTCCAACTGGGTGCGACCGGCGCATTCGTGCAGCCGGCGCAGAGGAGGATGGGGAGCAGAGAAGCGAAAAAGCCGGCCCGTGGTCTCTTCACCGTGCCTCCAGGTTGCCTTGCTTGACCTCTGAAGGGAGGCTACCGCGCGGCCGGTGGGCTGTCAAGGAAGACGCGCCTCGAAAATCGATGCATAGCGATAGGCACGTATTTTTGTAGAACGGCGTTTTAGCGCCTCTTGCGGTTTGCTGTAACGAATGGTACGCTCGGAGCACCTATAAGAGAAGTGATCGAGACCCCCGCGGCTTCGACCGTACCCAGGAAGGAGCGTCACCCATGTGCCGTTCGCACTTGTTGAGCCTGCTTTGTCTTGCTTTTCTAGTAACCATTGCCGGCTGTACGGGCACGAATCCACCGAATCCACCCAACCCGCCGGCGGCGCGGACGGTCGTGGATGAGGCCCGCCTGGCCGGCCGCGACGCCGCGTCGTTCCCCGCCGCGGACGAGGACTACTTCCACGACATGGACGGCGGCGGGAATCTGACGAAGTCCCAGATCGTCGGGCGCAACAACTGGATCGTGTGGACCGGAGGGAACGATCACCTGTGGGACGACCTCACGCTGAAGAGCGTGGGGAATTTCGATCTCCTGAAGACGATCTCCTCGTATCCATACCCCAAGGGCTCGAAGCTCCCGGATTTCGGCCGCCACAACCGCTGGTGGTATCTCGGCCTGGTCAACGAACCCTGCTTCCAGGAGGCCAAAGCCCCGAACAAGGACCGTTGGGGGCTGTGGATCGACACGCGGCAGGCCGACTGCCCCGCGGACCCCTTCGAGAACGAAGCCAAATATCCGGGTGTCAAGCTCGGTGCCCGGGGCAAGAACCTCCCAGCCGGCTCCTTTTACGGCTATGCCACCGGCATCGTGGGCCTGCGGCTGTTCCCCAATCCGGCCTTCGACGAGAAGGCGGCCAAGCGCTGGGATGCCAAGCGCTATTACACCGATCCCAGCTACTACCTGGACAAGAGCCTCGTGCGCCCCTACCGCGTCGGCATGTCTTGCGGCTTCTGTCACGTGGGGCCCAACCCGGTCCATCCGCCCAAAGATCCGGAGAACCCCACGTGGGCCGACCTGTCGTCGAACGTCGGCGCCCAGTACTTCTGGATCGATCGCATTTTCAGCTGGGACGCGGACGTCACCAGCTTCCCCTTCCAGCTCTTCCACACCTCGCGTCCGGGCGCCCTCGACACCTCCCTGGTCTCCACCGACTACATCAACAATCCGCGCACGATGAACGCCGTCTACGGCCTCAAGGCGCGGCTGGCGATGGGCAAGCGGTGGGGCAAGGAGACCCTGGCGGGCGGCGAGCTGGACAATAAACAGTTCGGAGATTACGGGCTGCTCTCCGATCTCTTCCAGCCGCCGAACACTGTCTATACCACGCGCGTGCTCAAGGACGGCTCCGACGCGGTGGGAGCCCTGGGAGCGCTCAACCGGGTGTACATCAACATCGGGCTGTTCAGCGAGGAGTGGCAGCGGCACTTCAATCCGCTGGTGGGTGGCAAGCCGATCTCGCCGATCGAGATCAAGGTGGGGCGCGCCAACTCGAGCTACTGGCAGGCCACCGAGGCGCAGACCCCCCATGTCGCCGACTTCTTCCTGGCCACCACGGAGCCGCACCTGCTCAAGGACGCTCCCGGCGGCGCGGCCTACCTGCCCAAAGACCAGGCGGTGCTCACGCGCGGCAAGATCGTCTTCGCGGAGACTTGCGCGCGCTGCCACTCGTCCAAGCTCCCGGATTCGCTACCGGGGCTCGATCCCGGCGGCTGCGCCGGGCCCGGCTATCTCGACTGCTGGAACAAGTACTGGGCGTACACCAAGACCGAGGAGTTCAAGAAGGCGATGCGGGAGATCGTCCTCAAGGACGACTTCCTCAAGGACAACTATCTGTCGAACGAGACGCGTGTCCCCGTGACGCTGCTGGAGACCAACGCCTGCAGCCCGCTCGCCACCAACGCGATCGCCGGCAACATCTGGGACAACTACTCTTCGCAGTCCTACAAGAGCCTCCCCTCGGTGGGCACGATCACAGTCCACAACCCCTTCACCGGCGCGCCGCGGCAATACAAGATGCCGGCCAGCGGGCGCGGCTACACGCGGCCGGCCTCGCTGCTCAGCCTGTGGTCGACCGCTCCCTATCTGCAGAACAACACGGTGGGATTGTTCAATGGCGATCCTTCGGTCAAGGGGCGGATGGCGGCCTTCGAGGACGGCATCGAGAAGATGCTGTGGCCGGAGAAGCGCGAAAAGGACCCATTGCTCGGCGACAAGATTCCCGGTCCCAGCAAGATCGACCGCACCACCGCGCCCAGCTATCTCCGGGTGCCCGAGGGTTATCTTCCGGACTTCTTGAAGAAACAGCGCGACCTGGCGGAGCGGCTGACGCCGGCGATCATCGGGAAGGGCGGCATCGAGATCGGGCCGATCCCCAAGGGAACGCCGGTCAACCTGCTGTCGAACATCGATCTCCGGCCCGACAACGAGACCGCGGGAGAGAGGCTGGCGCACGACAAGCAGCTTCTCGATCTCCTGATCACAGTCAAGAGGGCCCTCAAGAAGCTGCCCGCCAACGCTACCGACGAGCAGGCGCGAGCGGTGTTCCAGACGACGACGTTCAAGGGCAAGACCGTGCCCGACCAGATGCTCGCTCTGAGCAAGTGCCCGGACTTCGTGGTCAACCGCGGCCACTACTTCGGCACCGACCTCTTTAAAGAAGAGCCGGGGCTCAGCGACGGGGATAAGCGGGCGCTGATCGAGTTCATGAAGACGTTCTGACGCCGCCAGGAGGAGGTATCACGTGACGACGCAGACGAGGAGTAGCCTTATGCGGAAAGCCGGACCCATCTTCATCGTCCTCCTGATGGCGGAGCTCGGGCTCGCGGCGGGACAAACGATCCCGAATCCGCCGCCCGAGAACAATCCCCACGCCAAGGCCCTGGCCGACACGCTCTATCCGTCGGCCCGGGTGTGTGGCGAGTGCCATCCCAACCAGTACAAGCAGTGGAGCCTGTCGTCCCACGCGTACGCCAACCTGTCGCCGATGTTCAACAAGTTCGAGCAGAAGATCAACGATCTGTCGCAAGGCACGATCAACTACTTCTGCGTCCGTTGCCACGCCAGCGTCGGCACGGCCCTGGGCGAGCGGCGCGACATCCCCTGGTGGGAGCGCAGCGCGGCCGCCAAGGAAGGGATCACCTGCGTCAGTTGCCACCGCCTCGGCGAGGCCTATGGCAAGACCAACGGCGCGCGGCGGATCTCGCCGGGCACCATCCACGATCCCGTGTTCGGCCCCTTCGACACCCAGGGGGTCATCAAGGCGGTCGACGACGCGGCGGGATTGAAGATCCTGGTGAGCCAGGACGAGCCTGACAAGCCCGGCTATCTCCGCATTCACCAGCAGGCCATCCAGTCCGACATCATCACGAAGTC
>JAICSG010000914.1 GCA_025937035.1 Thermoanaerobaculia bacterium
CAGAAGGGGGAGAGCGCCCTCTTCGGCCCCACCTGGAGCGAGCTGTTCGGCGGGCCGGTGGAGGAGATCACCATCTCGCCGCACGAGTGGTGGCACCGCCGCCGGCGCGAGCTGCTGGAGATCGCCGCCGAGCGCGGGCCGGTCTACGTCTACGACGCCCCCTGCCTGCGCGAGGCCGCCCAGTCCCTGCAAAGGCTGGACGCCGTGGACCGGCTCTTCTATTCGCTCAAGGCGAACAACCATCCGGGGGTGCTGCGGGTCTTTTACGACCTGGGGCTGGGGCTCGAGTGCGTCTCGGCGGCCGAGCTGGAGCACGTGCTGGCCCTCTTCCCGGGGATCGACCCCGGAAGGCTGCTCTTCACCCCCAACTTCGCGCCGCGCGAGGAGTACGAGCGCGGCTTCGCGGCCGGCGCGCGGGTGACGGTGGACAACGTCCATCCGCTGCGTCACTGGCCGGAGGTCTTCCGCGACCGGGAGGTCTTCCTGCGGCTCGATCCGGGGCGAGGGAGGGGGCACCACGCCCACGTCCGCACCGCCGGCGCGCAGTCGAAATTCGGCCTGGCGCCGGAGCAGATGGCGGAGACCCGCTCCCTCCTCGCCGCCTGCGGCGCCAAGGTCATAGGGCTCCACGCGCACGCCGGCAGCGGCATCCGGACGCCGGAGGCCTGGAGCGAGGTGGCGCTCTTCCTGGCCGAGGCCGCCGAGCGCTTCCCGGACGCGCGCGTCCTCGACCTCGGCGGCGGGCTCGGCGTGCCCGAACGGCCGGGGCAGGGTCCGCTCGACCTGGATGCCCTGGGCGAGCTCCTGCGCCGCTTCAAGACCGCCAACCCGCGCTTCGAGCTCTGGCTGGAGCCGGGGCGCTTCCTGGTGGCCCAGGCGGGGGCGCTGCTGGCGCGGGTGACCCAGATCAAGCGCAAGGGGGAGGTCACCTGGGTGGGCCTGGAGACGGGGATGAACTCGCTGATCCGGCCCCCCCTGTACGGCGCCTACCATCCGATCCTCAACCTCACGCGGCTCGACCAGCCCGCCGCCTGGATCGCTCACGTCGTGGGTCCCATCTGCGAGACCGGCGACATCCTGGGCCGCTCCCGCCGCCTGCCCGCCACCGAGGAGGGGGACGTCTTCCTCATTGCCAACGCCGGGGCCTACGGCCGGGTGATGAGCTCGCAGTACAACCTGCGCGAGCCGGCGGGGGAGGCGCTGCTCTCCTGAGGGAGAGAGGCCTTCTCAGAACTTTCACAGGGATCTATCAGGGCTTTTTCAGGACTTCGCTGTCCCGCGCCGTCTACGGTGCGGTCATGCCAACCGCGACAGCCCGACGCCTCAAGGACCCTGACTCCCGAGCTCTCCGCCCGGCCCGGCCCCGGCCGGCCTCCCGTACGAACCGGGGCCGAGCGCTCCTCGAAACCCACCTGGACCTCATCCAGCGCAGCCTCCATCATGTGAGCTGGCGCGGCGGCCTGCCGGCCGCCGAGGCCGAGGAGTTTCGCGCCTGGGCGCTCTTCAAGCTGGTCGACGACGACTACCGGATCCTCGGACGCTGGAAGGGCCGCAGCTCCTTCCCGACCTTCCTGTCGGTCGTGCTGGTGAACCTGCTGCGAGACTACCGGATCCATCTCTGGGGCAAATGGCGCCCCTCCGCGGCCTCCCGCCGGGGCGGCCCGACCGGCGTGCTCCTGGAGCGTCTCCTCGTCCGGGACGGTCTCTCCTGCGCCGAGACCTCCGAGCGTCTGCGGGCCGAGCACGGGATCGTCCTCTCGCAAGACGAGGTGGCGAGTCTCTCGGCGGCTTTCCCTCGCCGCCAGGAGAGGCGGCGGGCGGGCGAGGACGAGCTCCTGCAGATTCCGGTCGACGGCCAGGTCGAGAGCCGCGTCGTGGACCGGGAGCGGGAGCGCGCCGCGCGCCGCCTCCGCGAGATCCTCGGCCCCCTCCTGCGGTCGCTTTCCGCCGACGAGCGCCTCCTGCTCAAGCTGAGCTTTTTCGACGGCCTGAGCATGGCCTCGATCGCGCCGATCCTGGGCCGGCCCCAGCGGGAGCTGTACTCGGCCCGGGACCGGTGCCTGACGAAGATCCATCGCCATCTGGTCGAGGCCGGTCTGGGCGCGGATCAGGTCGGCGGCCTCCTCGGCGGCCTGCCGGCTGACCTCGGCCTGGAGGTGTGCCTCGGGGCTTGAGAGCCTGAGCAAGGCATCAAGGACTGCAAGGACTGCAAGGACGACAAGGACTAGAAAAAAGAGCTGAGATCAGCGCTTTCGTCCTTGCAGTCCTTGCAGTCCTTGATGTCTTGGGATTGTCCTTGGCCCTTCCATCGCAGAGCTCCCGGAAAGCTGCGAAAAAAATCTCCCTGTCCGTCTCATGAGACGCG
>JAICSG010000621.1 GCA_025937035.1 Thermoanaerobaculia bacterium
CACCCCAATCTGCTGGCGGTGAAGGTCGACGGCGCCACCAAGGAGCTCTCCTTCTTCTGCGGCCGGCTCGGATTACTCACCAACGGCGCCGGGCCTGAGTCGGAGCTGGACCGGGACCTCGAGGCCAGAGTGAGGATGCTGGTGCGCACGGAGCTGGGCTCGCCGCCGGCCGTGAGCCAGGTGATCGCCCTCCAGGCGCTACGGAGCCCCACGGCCGATCAGGAGGTCGAGGCGGTGCGCCTCCTCCTCGAAGGGCGCTACCGGGTGCTGAAGCGGGCGCTCGCCGGGGTCGACCCCGGCCTCCTGACGGTGCTCCCCTTCAACTCCGGCTGCTTCGCCCTGGTGGAGATCCCCGAGCGGCTCGGGATCGACGCCCAGACCGCCCGCCGCCACCTGCTGGCCCACCAGGATACCGGCCTGGTCTCGATCGCTCCGCGCTACCTGCGGATCGCCCACTGCTCGGTGGAGGAGTCGGCGATCCCGGAGCTGGTGCGGCGGGTGGAGGCGGGGGTCCGGGAGCTGGCTAGGCCTTGATCCGCTCCCCGTTCTCGTCGTACGTGTAGACCCCCCGCCCCACCTTGCGTCCCAGCCGGCCGGCGCGGACGTGCTGGACGAGGATCTGATTGGGCCGGTAGGCCTCCCCCAGGCTGCGGTGGAGGAACTCGAGGATCGACAGGCGGACGTCGAGCCCCACCAGGTCGACCATCTCGAAGGGGCCCATCGGGTGGTTGAGGCCGAGCTTCAGCGCCTTGTCGATGTCCTCGGCGCTCGCCACCCCCTCCTGGAGCATGCGGAAGGCCTCGTTGCCGATGAGGGCGTTGATGCGGCTGGTGACGAACCCCGGGGCCTCGTTCACCACCACGATCTCCTTGCCCATCCGCTCGCCCACGGCCCGCAGCGCGTCGATCGTCTCCTGGGAGGTCTCCAGCCCCCGGATCAGCTCGATCAGCTTCATCACGTGGACGGGGTTGAAGAAGTGCATTCCCGCGAAGCGCTCGGGGCGGCCCGTGGCGGCGGCCATCTCGGTGATCGAGAGGGCCGAGGTGTTGCTGGCGAACAGGGCATGCTCCGGAGCGTGCAGGGCCACCGAGCGGAAGGTCTCGATCTTGAGCTGGATGCTCTCCGGCACCGATTCGATGACCAGGTCGGCCCGCTCCACGGCGTCGAGCAGGTTGTCGTAGAGGCCCAGGGACTGCCGGGCCCGCTCCGCCACCTGGGGGTCGACCTTCTTCAGCTCGACCCCTTTGGCGAGGTTCTTGTGGATGCTCGCCTCGGCCTTCTTCAGGGCCTCGGCGCTGGTGTCGTAGAGATGCGTCTGGTATCCGGCCTGGGCGCAGACGTGGGCGATGCCGCGCCCCATCGTGCCCGCGCCCAGCACGGCGATCGTCGAGATCTGGTTTTCCATGGTCCTTTTGCGTCTCAGGAGACGGGAATGTTGTGGACGCCGGTCGTCTTGGCGGCCAGGTTGCGGAGCTCGTCCGCGATCGCCAGCGTGTTGCGCACGGCGGAGGCGGTGAGCTCCTGGAGCTCGGGGGTGGTGGCGTACTTTTCCAGGATCTCCCGGCCGAGCAGGTGGTGGTGGTGCTCCTCGGGCTGGATGACGTCCGAGTAGAGCCGGGCCGTGCCGGCGTCCCCTACCGACAGGCAGAACCTCACGAACTGGGCATTGCGCACGGTGGCGATCGCCTCGCTGGTGAAGACCCCGGCGGCGATCCGCTCGACCGTGGTGCGCAGGCCGCGCAGGTACTGGTAGAGCGGGCTGTGGCCCTCGGCGTGAGGGTCGAAGCCGGTGAGGTCCTCGCCGAGCTCGGCCAGGCGCTGGCTGATCAGGCCGTAGTGCTTCATCTCGTCGCCGCACTGGAGGGCGAGGGCCATCTTGGCGTCCACCTCCGGGGTGGTGGGGAGCCAGAAGCCGGCGAGCTCGCTCGCCTCGATCTCGCTCTTCAGGGCGAGCCGGAGCAGGGTGACCACGTCCACCTGGCCCTCGGACTCCGACTCCAGCGTATCGGTCTCGCCGAGCCGCGCGAAGAGCTGGTCCATCTCCTCGACCAGGCGCGCGACGAATTCCTTGCTCGTCATGGGAAAGCCCTCCTCAAAAATCGATCGCTATTCTATCCCGCGCCTCAGGCTTCGAGGGTCCGCAGCACGGCCCGCACCGGCGAGGCGTCGAGCCCGGCCATGCGGAGCGGCAGGGCGATCAGCTCGTAGACCCCCTCCGGCACGCCGTCGAGCACCAGCCCCTCCAGGATGGCGACGCCGCCGCGGAACAGGGCGTGGTGGGCGTCGAGCGTCTTGCTGTCGAAGGGGTCGACCGAGGGGGTGTCCATGCCCACCAGGAGGACCCCTTTCTCGGCCAGCAGGGCCGCGACCTCGGGGGAGAGGGCGGTGAACCGCTCCGGGAAGCTCTTGCGGTCGCGCACGCTCTCGCTCTTGAACAGGATCCGCCGGGGGTTGGTGAGGTCGATCCCCTCCAGGTGGCGCGGCTCGATCAGCGGCTGCGGCGGAACCTTCACCACCCGGCAGGGACCGAGATAGCGATCGAGCGGCATCTCGGCCATCCCCTCCCCCCGCGGCTCGGTGTGGAACGGGGCGTCGGCGTGCGACCCCAGGTGCGGGGTGGTGGTGATCGACGAGAGATTGACGCTGGCCCCTTCGGCGATCGACCAGCTGAGATGGGTCTGGAACTGGGTATCCCCCGGCCAGACCGGAGTCTCCGGGCGGATGGTGGGCGAGAGGTCATAGAGCATGAGCGCCCTCCTTGCCCCTCGCATCATAAGCGAATCTCCCCCTCTCCACGCCTGGAGAAGGGGAGAGGGGTGAGGCTACTGCGAGATCTTCTCCACCACCCGGCTGACCTCCGGCGAGGTGCCCAGCGCGCGGGCGAGGTCGGCCTGGGCGACGATGCCGACGACGCGGTCCTGGCCGTCGACCACGGGGACCCGGCGCACCTGCTGGCCGGTCATCACGCGCTCGACCGCCTTGAGATCGTCGTCCACCTTCACCGAGGTGATGTTCTTGGTCATCGCCTCGCGGACGGGGGTGTTGGAGTCCAGGCCCCGGCCGAGGACGCGGAGGGCGAGGTCGCGGTCGGTCACCATCCCGACCAGCTTCATCGAGTCGCGGCTCTCGACCACGGGGAGGCTCCCGCAGTCGTTGTCCTGCATCAATCGGGCGGCTTCCTGGGAGCTGGTCTGCGGGGTGCAGACCGCCGGGCTGCCGGTCATCAGGTCGCGGGCGTTGGTTGACGGCATATTTTTCTCCTTCCCGAAAGGGTTGCGATTGGGCTCAGACGGTGGCGTGGGCCGCGCCCACATGGGCGTACGACTCCACTTCCGCCGCCGGCTCGTCCTTGGGCCGGGTGACCTCCTCGGAGACGATGTAGTGGACCCGGCTCGCCGGGATCAGGAACGTGCGGCTGCCGCTCTTGACCTTGATGGGGTTGTTCTTCTCCAGG
>JAICSG010000240.1 GCA_025937035.1 Thermoanaerobaculia bacterium
GAGGGTGAGGCCGCCGCGCCGTCCCCGGCGCCAGCCGCCGCCCGCGCCCGCAAGGAGCGGCCGGCCCTGCGCACCCACTACGTGGCCCCCCGCGACCTCTACGAGCGCGAGGTCGCCCACGTCTGGCAGGAGGTGCTCGGGGTGGCCCAGGTGGGCGCGGACGACAACTTCTACGAGCTGGGCGGCCATTCGCTGCTGGCCACCCAGGTGGCCTCGCGGCTGCGCGACGCCTTCCGGGCCGAGGTTCCCCTCCAGCCGCTGCTCGGCGCCGCCACCGTGGCCCAGGCGGCGGCGGTGCTGCGCGAGGCTGGCGGCGCCCCGAGGCCGGCCGGCGAGGAGCCGGCTCCGCTCGCCATCCCGCGGCGGAGCCCCGCCGGGGACCGCGCCCGGCTCTCCTTCTCGCAGGAGCGGATGTGGTTCCTCGACCAGCTCGATCCGGGGACGCCGATCTACAACCTGTTCAACCTGGTCGAGGTCGAGGGGGCGCTGTCGGTCCCGGTCCTCCGCCGCGCCTTCGACGAGCTCGTCCGCCGTCACGAGGCCCTGCGCACGGTCTTCGCGGCGGGGGAGGACGGGCAGCCGGCGCAGATCATCCTGCCGCCCGCCCCCTTCCAACTCCCCGTGGTCGACCTGTCGGGGCTCCCCGCGGCGATGCGGCCGGCCGAGATGCGGCGCCTGGAGGCGGCGGACCACCACCGTCCCGTCGACCTGGCGCGCGGGCCGGTCTTCCGGGCCACCCTGCTCATTCTCGGGCCCGCCCAGCACGCCGCCCTCCTCACCATGCACCACATCACCGGCGACGGCTGGTCGTGGGTGGTGCTGGTGAGCGAGATCGCCGCCCTCTACACCGAGCTGGCGGAAGGCCGGCCGCCGTCGCTGCCGGAGCCCCCGATCCAGTACGCCGACTATGCCGCCTGGCAGCGGGAACGGCTCCAGGGGGCGTACCTGGAGGAGGAGCTCGGCTACTGGCGAGGCCAGCTCGCCGGGGCCCCGCCGCCGCTCCGCCTGCCCACCGACCGGCCGCGCGGCACCGGCCTGGGGTTCCTCGCCGGCATGGTCACGCGGCGCCTGCCCGCGGCGCTCGCCGCCGATCTCAAGGCCCTGGCCGACGGCGAGGGGGTGACCCCCTTCATGCTCCTCTTCGCGGCCTACGTGACCCTCCTGTACCGCTACACGGGGGAGGAGGACATCCTGGTGGGCGTCCCCATCGCCAACCGCACGCACCGCGAGATCGAGGGGCTGATCGGCTTCTTCCTCAACACCCTGGTGATGCGCGCCCGGCTCGCCGGCGACCTCGGCTTCCGCGATCTCCTGGCCCGCGTGCGGGAGGTGGCGGGCGGCGCCTACGCCCACCAGGAGCTGCCGCTGGAGATCGTGCTCCAGACCATGCAGCACGACCGGACGGCGAGCCAGGCGCCGTTCTCGGTGATGTTCCAGGTCCAGAACCTGCCCGAGGCGCGGCTGGAGTTCGCCGGGCTCACCCTCCAGGCCTCGCGCGCCGGCCTCCAGAGCCAGCTCGCGACGGAGATCTTCGACCTCACCCTGGTCCTGGAGCCAGGGGAGGCGGGGATCGACGCCTGGGTGGTCTACAACTCCCGCCTCTTCGAGGAGGGGACGATCGAGCGCCTGGTCGCCCAGCTGGAGGCCCTGCTCGCCGGGGCCGCCGCGGCACCGGAGACCGCCCTCGACGATCTGCCGCTCGCCTCCCCGGAGGAGCGGGCGGAGGTCCTCGCCTGGGGGACGGGGGCCGCCGTGCCCCCTCAGCTCCCCGTACACCGCGCCTTCGAGCGGCAGGCCCGCGAGACCCCCGATGCCGTGGCCCTGCTCGCCGGGGAGGAGGGCGAGGAGACGGTGCCCTACGCCGATCTCGACGCCCGGGCCAACCGCCTGGCCCACCACCTGCGGAGCCTGGGGGTGGGGCCGGAGACGCGGGTGGCGCTCTGCCTGGAGCGCTCGATCGGTCTGATCGCCAGCCTCCTGGCGGTGCTCAAAGCGGGCGGCGCCTATGTCCCCCTCGATCCCGCCTATCCGCGCGAGCGGCTGGATTATCTGCTGGCCGACACCGGCGCGCCGGTCCTGGTCACCGAGCAGCGCCTGCTGGCCAGCTTCGGCGCCGAGGCCCTCGCCGGCACCCGCGCGGTCTGCCTGGACGCGGACCGCGAGGCGATCGCGGCCCATCCGGACAGCGCGCCGGAGATTGGCGTGGAGCCTGAGAGCCTCGCCTACGTGATCTACACCTCCGGCTCCACGGGACGGCCCAAGGGGGTGATGGTCTCGCACGGGTCGCTGGCGAGCTTCACCGCGGCGGCGCGCGCCCAGTACCGGCTCGGCCCCGCCAGCCGCGTCCTCCAGTTCGCCTCGATCAGCTTCGACACCAGCGTCGAGGAGATCTACCCCTGTCTCACCGCCGGCGGCGCGCTGGTATTGCGCCCCCCGGGCATGCTGCGGTCGAGCGCCGACTTCCTGGCCGCCTGCCGCCAGCGGGGGATCACTCTGCTCGACCTGCCCACCGCTTGGTGGCACGGCCTGGTGGCCGACCTCGCCGAGGGGGCGGCGGGGGAGTGGCCGCCGGCCCTCCAGGGGGTGATCCTGGGCGGCGAGCGGGTGCTGCCGGAGCGGGTGGCGGCCTGGGGCCGGCGGATCGGTCCGGCGGTGCGGCTCTGGAACACCTACGGGCCGACCGAGGGCACCGTCGTGGCCACCCTCGCCGAGCTCTCCTCCCTGCCGGGCGGCCTGGACGGCCTCCGCGAGGCGCCCATGGGGCGGCCGCTCGCCGGGGACCTCGCCTGGGTGCTCGACGCCCGTCTGGAGCCCGTGCCGGTCGGCGTGCCCGGCGAGCTCTGCCTGGGCGGCGCCGGAGTGGCCCGCGGCTACCTGGACCGCCCCGCGCTCACCGCCGGGCGCTTCCTGCCCGACCCCTTCTCCGGGATCGAAGGCGCCCGGCTCTACCGCACCGGCGACCTGGTGCGCTGGCTTCCCTCGGGCGACCTGGAATTCCTCGGCCGCGTCGACCGCCAGGTGAAGGTGCGCGGCTTCCGGGTGGAGCTGGGGGAGATCGAGGCGGCCCTGGCCGAGCACCCCGGCGTGCGCGAGGTGGCGGTGCTGGCCCGCGAGGACCAGCCCGGAGAGCGGCGGCTGGTCGCCTATCTGACCCCCCAGGCGGGCCGGGAGCTGGAGACCGGCGAGCTGCGCGCCTTCCTCAAGGAGCGCCTCCCCGATCACATGGTCCCCGCGGCCTTCGTGACCCTCGCCGCCCTGCCGCTCAATTCCAGCGGCAAGGTGGACCGCCGGGCGCTGCCGGCACCGGACGCCTCCCGCCCGGACCTCGCCGCCGGGTACGTGGCCCCCTCCACGCCGGCCGAGGAGGCGGTGGCGGACATCTGGCGCGAGGTGCTCGGCGTCGAGCGGGTGGGGGTCCACGACGACTTCTACGAGCTGGGTGGGCACTCCCTGCTGCTCCCCCAGGTGATGCTCCGGCTGCGGCGGGATCTGGAGATCGAGATCCCGCTGCGCAGCTTGGTCGAGGAGACCACCGTCGCCGGCCTCGCCCTGACGGTGGAGGAGCTGCTGCTGGAGCAGATCGAGCGCCAGATGGCCCTCGCCGGGGACGGCGATCGGGAGGAGAGCGTTGCTTAGCCAGCTCGCGCGGGAGTGGAACGACACCCGGACCGACTACGGCCCGGCGGGGGAGACCTGCCTCCACCAGCTCATCGAGGCCCAGGTGGATCGCGCGCCCGAGGCCGTGGCGGTGGTCAGCGAGGGGCGCGTGCTCACCTACCGCGAGCTCGACCGGCGGGCCAACCGCCTGGCGCGCCGCCTCCTCCGCCTCGGGGTGCGCCCCGACTCGCCGGTGGGGATCTGCGCCGAGCGGTCGCTGGAGCTGATGGTCGGCCTCATCGCCATCCTCAAGGCCGGCGGCGGCTACGTGCCGCTCGATCCGGAGTACCCGAAGGACCGGCTGGCCTACATGGTCGAGGACGCCCTGGCCGGGCTCGCCGCGCCGGTGCTGCTGACGCAGGAGCGGCTGCTGCCCGTCCTTCCCGTCACCGGCGCCCGGATCGTCCTGCTGGATGAGGCACTGGAGGACGAGCCCGGGGAACGGCCGGCGGTGCCGGTCGACCTCGATCAAATGGCCTATCTGATCTACACCTCGGGCTCGACCGGCCGGCCCAAGGGGGTGATGAATTCCCACCGCGGCATCGTCAACCGGCTCCTCTGGATGCAGGAGACCTACCGGCTCGATGCCTCCGACGTGGTGCTGCAGAAGACCCCGGCCAGCTTCGACGTCTCGGTGTGGGAATTCTTCTGGCCGCTGCTGGCCGGCGCCCGGCTGGTGATGGCCCGGCCGGGCGGCCACCGCGACCCCTCCTACCTGGCGCGGACGATCGAGGCGGAGGGGGTGACCACCGCCCACTTCGTCCCCTCGATGCTGAGTCTCTTTCTGGAGGCGCCGGAGGTGGAGCGCTGCGTCTCGCTGCGCCGCGTGGTGTGCAGCGGCGAGGCCCTCTCCTACGAGCTCCAGCAGCGCTTCTTCGGCCGCCTGGGCTGCGAGCTGCACAACCTCTACGGCCCCACCGAGGCGGCGGTGGACGTCACCTTCTGGGCCTGCCAGCGCGACGGCGGGCCGCCCGTGGTGCCGATCGGCTGGCCGGTGGCCAACACCAGCATCCTCCTGCTGGACGCGGACCTCCGGCCGGTGCCGGCCGGCGAGCCCGGCGAGCTCCACATCGGCGGCGTCCAGCTCGCCCGCGGCTACTGGCGCCGCCCCGAGCTGACGGCCGAGCGCTTCGTGCCCGACCCCTGCGCGGCGGAGCCCGGCGGCCGCCTCTACAAGACCGGCGATCTCGCCCGTCACCGGCCGGACGGCAGCGTCGAGTACCTGGGCCGCATCGACCACCAGGTGAAGATCCACGGCGTGCGCATCGAGCTGGGCGAGATCGAGGCCACCCTGGAGGGCTGCCCCGGGGTGCGCGACGCCGTGGTGGTGGTGTGGGAGGCCGGCCCGGGGGACAAGCGCCTGGCGGCCTGGTTCGTGCCGGACGGCGAGCGCGTCCCTGACGGCTCCGAGCTGCGCGCCCACCTGCGCGCCCGCCTCTCCGAGCCCATGGTGCCGTCGTTCTTCGTCCCCCTGCCGGCCCTCCCGCAGACCCCCAGCGGCAAAGTGGACCGCAAGGCCCTCTCCCAGCTCGAGCCGCCGCGGGAGGAGGGCGGCGAGGGGACGGTCCCCCGGACTCCCACCGAGGAGCTGCTGGCCGGCATCCTGGCGGAGGTGCTCGGCCGCGAGCGGGTGGGGGTCGACCAGAGCTTCTTCGACCTCGGCGGCGACTCCCTGCGCGCCAGCCGGGTGCTGACCCGCATCCGGGCGGCCCTCGGGGTCGAGCTGCCCCACTCGGCGGTGCTCGACGCGCCCACCGTGGCCGCCCTGGCGGAACGGGTGCGGGGGGCGGCCGGCGGGGAGCTGCCGGTTACGATCGAGCGCCGGCCGCGGGACCCTTACGGGGAGCCGCTCTCCCTGCTCCAGCGGCGGCTCTGGTTCATCGAGCGGCTGGTCCCCGGGACCGCGGCGAGCAACATCCCCATCGTGATGCGGCTTGCCGGGCCCCTCTCGCCCGCCGTGCTGGAGCGCTGCCTGGTGGAGATCGCCGCCCGCCATGAGGCCCTGCGCACCCTCATCGAGATCGGCCCGGCCGGCGAGCCGCACCAGATCGTCTCCCCTCCGGTGCCCTTCCGGCTGCCCGTGGCCGACCTCTCCGGCCTGCCGCCAGATCAGCGGGCGGAGGAGTGCGACCGGCGCATCCGGGAGGAGGCCCGCCGCCCTTTCGGCCCCGGTGATCCGCTCTGGCGCCGCCTGCTCCTGCGGGTGGGGGAGGGGGACCACGATCTCCTGCTCACCTTCCACCACGTGATCTCGGACGGCGAGTCGGTGATGGTGCTGGAGCGCGAGCTGGAGGCGCTCTACGCCGCCTTCCTGGCCGGCCGCCCGTCGCCGCTGCCGGTCCTGCCGGCACAGCCGGCCGACGTCGCCGCCTGGGAGCGCGAGCGGCTGACCCCGGAGGCCCTGGCTCCCCACCTCGCCTGGTTCCGGGAGCACCTCGCGGGAGCCCCGGCGGCGCTCGACCTGCCGGCGGACCTCCCCCGGCCGGTTACGCGGAGCTGGCGCGGGCGGAGCCGCTCCCTGGCGCTGCCGCCGGACCTCACCCGCGCCGTCCGCGATCTCGCGCGCCGGCGGGGGGTGACGGCCTACATGGCCCTCCTCGCCTCCTGGGTGGCCTTCCTGCGGCGGATCACCGGCCAGGAGGACCTCGTGGTGGGCACGGTGCTGGCCCATCGCGGCCGGCCGGAGATCGAGGGGCTGATCGGCTTCTTCGCCAACAGCCTGCCGCTCCGCGTCGAGCTTCCCGGAGACCCCGCCTTCGGCGACCTGCTCGCCGGAGCGCGCGCCGGCGCGCTCGGCCTCTTCGCCCACCAGGACC
>JAICSG010001156.1 GCA_025937035.1 Thermoanaerobaculia bacterium
ATCGACGGCGGGACGGGTGGCGATCTCGGGTCCCGCGCCGGACAGGGTCTTCAGGCGACCAGCGGGCAGCGGCCCCGGACCGGCGTAACGCACCGGAGGCAACTGCTGGGGTCGCCGATATCAGCGCCGCACATGTTGCAGCAGAGCTGGCCCGTCGGACACGCGGGGCCGGTGCCGCAGCCGGTCTGGGTGAACAGCGGGGTGGGCGTCAGGTCGGCCGGAGCCTGGGCCTGCGGGCCCGTCAGAGTGGCCAGGAACTGCGCGGTCGCCGCGTCGGTCGTCGGGACGGCCGGCGTCTGGGCCATGGCTTGCGCGAAGGGGGCGAGGGCAAGGAGGGCCAAGAGGACGAGAACGAGCTTCTTCATACGTTGCATCTCCTTGTTGACGGACCGGCAGGAGACCGGCCCGACTCCAAAAGAAAGGTGCCTGTGCGGGCACCAACGCGGCCGAACGGGGCCGAAGCCGGCCTTCGGCCCCGCTCTCAGGCAGGATTGCTAGACGACCTTCGGGCAGCGGGTCACCTGGAGGCAGCTATAGCAACCGCTGAGGTCGCCGTCCGCGGGCGGGTTGCCACAGACGAAGCAGCAGAGCTGGCCCGACGGGCACGCGGGGCCGGCACCGCAGCCGGTCTGGGTGAACAGGGGGGCCGGCGTCAGGTCGCTCGGAGCCTGGACCTGGGGGCCGGCCAACGTCGCCAGGAACTGCGCGGTCGCCGGGGCCGGGGCGGCCGGCTGCGTCTGGGCCAGGCCTTGAGCGAACGGGGCGAGGGCAAGGAGGGCCAAGAGGACGAGAACGGTTTTCTTCATACGTTTCATCTCCTCGTCGACGGACCGGCGGGAGACCGGTCCGCCTCCAAAGGAGAAGGTGCCCGCCGGACACCCCGCCGAGACCCCCACCCCTTTTACCGCACCCGCCAGACCCCGCTCGCCCCCGCGGGCAACGTCACCGTCCAACCGTCCGCGCCTTTGGCCGGCTTCACGTTGGGTCCCAGGAGCAGATCCATTCTTTTTCCCGGGATCTGGAACGGTCCCGCCTGGGCCTCGCTGGCGCTCAGGTTGTGGACCACCAGGACCCGCTCCTTGCCGGACTGGCGGACGAAGGCGAGGATGGGCGAGCTGCGGTCGCCGGGGGTCAGGAGGTTGAAATCCCCCTTCTTCAGGGCCGCGGAGGCGTGGCGGAGCTTGATGAGATTGCGGTACCAGGAGAGGAGCGAGCCGGGATCGGCGGCCTCGGCGGCCACGTTCGCCGTGTCACGTCCCGGCGCGAAGTCGTGCCAGGGCTGGCCCGTGGTGAAGCCGCCACCCGACGAGGCGTCCCAAGGCATGGGGGTGCGCTTGAATTCGTCCGCGCCGCCGGGACCGTTCTGCAGGCCGACCTCCTCGCCGTAGTAGAGGAAGGGGGCGCCGGGCAGGGTAAGCAGCACGGCGGCCGCGGTGCGCAGCTTCGCGGGATCGTTGCCGAGCACGGTGGCGACCCGCGGCTGGTCGTGGTTGGTGAGGAAGGGGGTGTCGATGATCCCCGCCGGATAGACCTCCGCCATCTCCTGGTACTTGGCGGCGATGCCGGACGCGTCGCCGTCGCGGACCCCCTTCACGATCGCCTCGGCGAGCGGGAAGTTGAAGGTCATGGGCAACTCGTCCCCCTCCCTCACCACCGCGGTCGAGCCGTAATAGGTGGCGATCTTGGGGGTCTCGGTCCAGTTCTCGCCCACCAGCGTGGCCTGGGGCTTGGCCTGGCGGACC
>JAICSG010000204.1 GCA_025937035.1 Thermoanaerobaculia bacterium
AATCCCTCGGTCCGGCCCGCGTAGAGGACGCCGGGGCGCAGCGGATCGAGCGCCAGGGACCAGACGAAGCCCTCGCTCCACCCCTCGTTCATGGGCGTCCAGAGCGCGCCGCCGTTCTTCGTGACGTAGACGCCCTTCCCCGTGGCGGCGTAGAGGGTGCCCGGGACGCGCGGGTCGGGAACGATCCGGCCGACCGTAACGTCCACGGAGAGGCCGCCCGACGCGGGCTTCCAGGTGGCGCCGCCGTCGGTGGTCTTATAGACCCTCCGGCCCCGGGGCACGTAGACGGCCGCGTAGAGCGTCCCGGAGGTGAACGGGTCCGCCGCCAGATTTTCGATCGAGCCGCGCAGGCTGCCCGCGGTCTGGCTCCAACTCACGCCGCCGTCCGTGCTCTTGAAAAGGTGAGGCCCTCCCGCGTAGACGATGGCGGGATTCACCGCGTCCACCGCCAGCGAGAAGAGAACGTGGCCCCGCTCCAGGCCCGGCACCTGGGCTCCCTGCCAGTGCGTGCCGCCGTCCACGCTGTGGTAGAGGGTGACGCGCGGGCAATCGGGGCTGTTGCACAGGGGATACGTATCCCAACTGATCGCGTAGAGCGTGTCCCGCCTGGAAGGCGCCGCGGCGAGGGTGTGGACGAATTCGATCTGCCGGAGCCCCTCGCTGGCTTTAGCCCAGGTCCGTCCGCCATTGAGGCTCTTCAGCACCCCGTAGGTCGCCAGGTACCAGGCTCCCGGCCGGGCGGGATCGGCCACGATCTCGTTGCTGACGGGGCCATTGTTGGGATCGCCGAACGGCGAGCTCCAGGTGGCGCCGCCGTTCGTGCTCCGGAGCAGGATCTGGGAACCGAACGCCGGAAAGCTCGCGGGATCCGGATTGGCGATCGCGAGCAGCACCCCCGGCTTGTGAGGATCGGCCGCCACCCCGGTGAAGGCGAGCTCCCGCAGGCCATGGTTGGCCACCACCCAGGTGCCTCCGCGATCGTCGCTGCGATAGACGCCGCCGGCGTATGTTCCGGCATAGAGGCGCCCGGGGGTCCGGCCGTCCACGGCCAGATCGAGGACGCCGTAGAGCGAGAGGATCCGGGCCCAGCTCGCGCCGCCATCGGGGCTGCTATAGATCCCGGTGTGGTTATCGAGCATGTAGACCGTTTCCGATCCCGGATCGACGATCAGTTTCTGGGGGAGGATGTAGGAGCCGGCCGGCGCCTCCCACACACGGGTCCACGAAGCCCCCCGGTCGGTGCTCTTGAAGACCTCGCCGTTCCCCAAACCATACAGAGTCGCGGGTCGCCGGGGATCGATCGCCAGATCGTAGACGACATCGGGGCTCCCCTGGAGCACCCCCCAGTGAGCTCCGCCGTCGTCACTCCGCAGGACTCCTTCCAGGGTCGCGGTATAGACGATGAGCGGATTTGTGGGATCGATGGCGAGCGCGAAGGCAAATGCCCCTCCGAGAAAGCTCGACGTCCAACTCACTCCCCCATCCGTGCTCTTCAGAACCTCCTTCCCCCCCGTGCCATAGAGGACGTCCGGCGAGGAGGGCGCGATCTGGAAGTCCCAGAGAATGGCGCTGGTCAGGGGCTCCGACCAGGTGGCGCCCCCGTCGGCGGACTTGAGCAGGCCCCCGAGGGTCGCCGCGTACAGGATGCCCGGCCGCGCGGGGTCGGCCACCAGCGTGCTGTGGACCCCCAGGAGCCTGCCGCGCTGGGACCAGCTCGCCGCGCCGTCCGAGGAGGCGGCGACGTTCCCCTGAGAGGTCACAGCATAGACGGCGCCCCCCGCTCCCGAGGCTACGGCCTGAATGGAGGCTCCCTCGGGTCCGATCGGCCGCCATTGCGCCGCGTGGGAGGCCGAGGAGAACAGAGAGAAGAAGAGCAGGCCGAGGAGTGGGAGGGCCTTGGGGACGGGTAGCGGGCGTAGGCTCATCGATCCTCCGGAAAAAAATTCAAGCGACGCTTCCAATTATAGTGGCGAGGAGGCGGAATTCGTTTCCGGATGCCTGGGGCGGACGTCACTCCAGGAGATCTTCCTCGCCCGGCCCCCAGCTTTGAGCGAGGGCTTCGGTCTCCGCCTCGAGGGCGGCGATCATCTGGCGGAACCAGGCTTCGAGGTCCCCGGGAGCGCCGGCCGGCGGCGGCAACGCCAGGTGGCGATCCTTCAAGTCCGCCTGGGTCCATCCCGCCAGAGCCTCCCGGTGGATTCGCGCGTAGGCCCGCTCCACCAGGCGCGTGCCGGCGGCCCGCATGCTCGCGAAAGAGACGTTACGCTGGCGGGGGAGCGCGGCGAGGGCGCGGCGGGTCTCCTTGAGGATCGAGTCGCAGCGGGCCAGGAACCGCCCCGTCTCCGGAATCGGCTGCCCGCGCTTCAGCGGCTGGTAATCGAAAGGATCATCATCCTCAACCCTGACCGGACCTCCTTCTTCGTCGGACAGCCCGGCGTAGAGCTCCTCCGAGGGCCAATCGTGGAAAAAGCCTTCTGTCAGATAGCCGGGCTTGACCTTGCCTTCCCGGATGGCAGCCAGCCGCTTCTCCTCAGTCTTTTTAGTGGCCGGACGCTCCCACCGCTCGAGGGCGGACGCCCCGGGGGTCTTGTATATCGGCGGCTCACGCGAGAAGCCACCCTCCAGATTGCGGTAGACGAGGAGCTGTCCCCGTTTGACGGCCGCGCGGTTCGCCGCATTCATGACTTTGTCCGTGTAGTGCTTCTCGACCTGCTGGCCGAGCTTGCCGCTCTTCATTCCTTTCTGTTCTTTGGAATGCGGCGGATGCTCCTGAAGGATTTTCCGCAACCGGCGGCGCTCCTCGGCCGACAGCCCATGGCTCCCCGATTCGTCCTTGGATTCCTCGAGAGAGGGCCAGCGGATCACCTGCTCGCCGACCACCCGGTTCGCCTTGATGGCGGCGAGGAACGACGATTCGCCTTCCTTGGAGATGTCGTTGTCGATCGAAAGCGTGCCTTGCGCGCGCCCCATCCAGACGCTCGACGGCGCGGTGGGCGCCAGATAGTCGCGCAGCGGGTGCAGCGACGTGTAGACCTTGCCGGAGTAGGGGTGCTGGGGCTTGCCGCCGCGGCGCCACCGCGGCCGCAGGCGGAAGGCCTTCTCCGCCGCGATCGGCTTGTTGCCCAGGGCGTAGCGGACGGCATGGCCCGGCTGGTCCGACGTCGAGAGGAAGGGATGGGAGCGGAAGGGGATGCCCGAGTAGACCTGCTCGTCGAAGGACGGCTGCGAGGTCGACGCCGACGCCTCCGATGTCCCGCTCAGGCCGCCCTGGCGATGCTCCGCGATCTTCTCGGCCGACTTGGTGTAATCCTGCGAATAGTCGGATTGCAGCACGTGGAATCGGGTCGGGAAGATGCGCCCGCTCCGCCTGGCATTGACGATCCTCCGCTTCGGATCGACGACCGGCGACGGCTTGCGCATCTCGACCAGGTATTTCTGGAGGTCGCTCTTCCTCCGCTCCACCGCGCTGTCCTTGCCATGGCTCCGGGTGTAGAACTCCTCACGCGACATCTCGGGCGGGCGCACGGCGTCGGCGAAGACGGGCTTGCCGGCCTGGCTGGACCTGCGGTGCTCGCGCCGCTTGGCCTTGCTGAAGCGGTTGGTCATGTAGGCGATCCCCCGGAACTGCGGCACCACGAAACGCTGGAACCGCTCGTCACGGAGGATCGTCTCGATGTCTCCGTGATCCTTCGCTCCGGCGATGGCCCGGTTGAGCTCGCCCAGCAGACCGTAATCCTCGTCGGTCCAGATCGGCTCGGCCTCATCTTCCTCGGAGCTGGAGGCCGACTCGCCTTCCGACTCGGTGTCGCTGCCGAAGTAGTCGTGCGCCTTCGTCTCGCGCTCCTCCAGCCAGTGGGCGAGCGCGCGAGCGCTGGGTGCCGCCCGTCCGTACCGGGCATGCCAGAGCTCGAGCACCAGACGGTGCTCCGGGAGCTTCCCGGCCGCCTCGCCGCCGAGCCGGTTGACCTCCAGAAGGTAGCGGGTGACGGCGGTCTCGAGCTCGCGCGAGCCGGACGAGGAGGACGGCTGCGGCGCCTCTTCCTTCACGTTTTCGGCTTCCTCCAGCGGCGGAGCCTGGGGCATGAGGACGTTGCCTTCGCCGTCTTCTTCGTCGCTCGTCACGGGAGTGGCCGGCTCTTCTCTATCCTCCTCCACGCCGGTCTGTTCCTTCCGCTGGCGGAGCTCGTCGCGCGCGGACTCGATGTTGGGGTCGCGGTCGATGTAGGCCTGGGTGAGGGTGCCGATCCCTCCGGGTGGCTCGCCCTGGACGATGTCGGTGATGGTCGCCGCCAGGATCTGCCGGACCCCCTCGCGATCGTGGCCGCCGGCATCCGCGGCCACCGCCCGCGCCTGATCGATCTGCTCCGGCGTGGCGTGCTGGTTGTCGCGGATCAGGTGGAGGCCGTCGATCAGGCAGTTGCCGTCCGCCACGGTCTTCTCCCCTTCGGCGTAGCCGTTGCCGTCGGTATCGACGAAATCCGCGGGCACGCCGGGCCCGACCTGGTGGAGGACGATGTAATGGTTTCCTCCGATGTGCAGCAGGGTGCCGTCGTCGTAAGCGCCGTTTCCATACCGCAGGTTGGTCGACTGGATCAGGGGGCCCGCCACCTGCGCCATGACATGGGCGGTGACCCCCATCGCATGAGCGATCGCCTGCCCCTCCCCCTCCTGGAGGTGGTGCTGGGGATCGTCCCGGAGATCCGCCAGATAGGCGTCCACGAGCTCGTCGGACACGATCGCCTCGGGCACGCCGTTCTCGACGATCACGCAGGCCGTCGGCCCCTTCGCCGGGTGCTCGATCTCGGTGTCCTCGCGCGTACGCTTGATCCTGGTCTCCTTCTTGCCGGACTGCTCTTCCCGCGAGGGCTCCTTCTCACTCTTCCCCAGCCGGACCGGCATGATGATGTCTTCCGGATCGGAGACGCGGATGACCGAATTCGTGCCCAGGACGACCAGTTGATACTCCCCGTCCTTCCGGCCGCGCAACCGTGCCGTCAACTGGTTCTCCTGATAGCGCACCAGGTAGTACCTGCCGTCCTCGATCTCGCCGTCCTTCATCCGCTGGATCACGGGCGCGGAGGGGGGCGGCGGCCCCACCAGCCTGGCGAGGCTGTGGCCGAAACGCGCCGCGGCGTCGATCCGGGCCTGGAAGCCCGGCGGCTGGGATGCCGGAGGGGCGCCGCACGCGACGGCGGGAGGGCGGCCCTGGACGGGGGCGGCGGTGGGCCTTGACGCCTGGGGGACGGTCCTCTGGAGCTTCCCGGAATACATAAAGCCAGAAGATCTTACATCAAGGTACAGGAAGCCTGGAAGCCGGGGCCGATTTTCCTTCCGGAGATGACAGAGGCCCTCCCGTCCCGCTCATCCCGCGCAAAATCCCGCTCATCCCAGACCTGTTGAGCCCCCCGGGGCGGCGAGGGATTCTGGAGGCGCAGGACGGACCTATGGGAGACCCGATCATGGAAACCACGCTTCCCCTCCACCCCGAGCCGCTGGCCGGGGCCGCCATACAGCGCCGCGCCCTGGCCGCCGGGCTCGGCGTCGTCCTCTTTCTCGCCGCGGTCAAGCTGGCGCTCCACCTCGCCACCACCGGCCTCTTCGGCTACGGCTTCTTCATCGACGAGCTCTACTACCTGGCCTGCAGCGAGCATCTGTCCTGGGGGTTCGTGGACATGCCGCCGCTCTTCCCCGCCATCACGGCGCTGATCCGGGCCACCCTCGGCGACTCGCTCTTCGCCATCCGGCTGCTCCCCACCCTCTCCGGCGCCGCCCTGGTGCTGATGACCGGCCTGATGGCCCGCGACCTCGGCGGCCGGCGGTTCGCCCAGGGGATCGCCGCGCTGGGCGTGATCGTGGCGCCGATGTGGATGCTCATGCACAGCATCCACACCATGAACGCTCTCGATCAGATTTTCTGGACCGCCGCCGCCTGGGTGGTGCTCCGCGTCGAGCGCGACGGCTGGGAGAAGGGGTGGGTCCTCTTCGGCGCGATCTGCGGCCTCGGGATGATGAACAAACACTCAATGGCCTTCTTCGGCGTGGCGGTGCTGGCGGGGCTGCTGCTCACCCCGGCCCGCCGGGCCTTCCGCTCCCCCTGGCTCTGGCTCGGCGGCCTGCTGGCGCTCGTGATCTATCTGCCGAACCTGATCTGGGACGTGCAGCACCACTTCCCGCACTTCGAGCTCCTGGCCAACGTCAAGGCCGACGGACGGGACACCCAGCTCAACCCGTTCCAATTCATGATCCAGCAGGCGGTGGTGTTCAACCCCCTGACGCTCCCCCTCTGGGTGGGAGGGCTCGTATGGTTTCTTTTCGATCGCGAAGGGCGGCGCTGGCGGGCGCTGGGGATCGCCTGGCTGGCGGTGATGGCCCAGATGCTCCTGCTCGACGGCCGCGTCTACTATCCGGCGCCGGCCTATCCCATGCTCTTCGCCGCCGGGGGCGTGGCGATCGAACAATGGATCGGCAATCGCCGCTTCGTGAAGCCGGCCTACGCTTCCGTGCTCGCCCTCTCCGGAGCCCTGATCGCTCCCCTCTTCGTCCCCCTGCTGCCGCCGGAGACCTTGATCCGCTATCAGCAGGCGATCGGAATGACTCAGCCGCGAATCGAGAATCACAGAATGGGCCCGCTGCCGCAGCTCATGGCCGACCGCTTCGGCTGGCCCGAGATGGCCCAGGTGGTGGCGCGCGTCTATCACTCCCTGCCGCCAGAGGATCAGAAGCGGGCCGCCATCTTCGGCCAGATCTACGGCCAGTCCGGAGCGATCGACCATTACGGCCCGGCGCTCGGCCTGCCCAAGGCGATCAGCGGCCACGTCAGCTACTTCCTCTGGGGCCCGAGAGGCTACACTGGCGACGTGATGATCGTGATGGACGACGACCGCGAGACCCTCCAGAAATACTTCCGGAGCGTCGAATACGGGGGGCGCGTCGAGCACCCCTATTCGATGCCCTACGAGCACTTCGACGTCTG
>JAICSG010001007.1 GCA_025937035.1 Thermoanaerobaculia bacterium
ACCTCGGCCGTCTGGACACCCAAGTGAAGATCCGCGGCTTCCGCATCGAGCTGGGGGAGATCGAGGCGGCGCTGACACAGGCCGGAGCCCATCAGGCGGTCGTCCTGGTACGCGAGGAGCGAGCGGACCGGCGTCTGGTGGCCTATGTGGTCGGCGACGTCGAGGTTTCGGACCTGCGCCAGGCGCTGCGCGACCGGCTGCCGGACTACATGGTGCCGTCCGCCTTCGTGGCGCTCGACGCCTTCCCCCTCACGATCAACGGCAAGGTGGACCGCAAGGCGCTGCCCGCTCCGGAGCAAACCGCTGGTGAGGCCTATGTGGCGCCGCGCACGCCGGTCGAGGAGGCGCTCGCCGGCATCTGGGCCGAGGTGCTCGGGCTCGAACGGGTGGGGGCCGCCGCCGACTTCTTCGACCTGGGCGGCCACTCGCTGCTGGCGACGCAGGTGATGTCGCGCCTGCGCGGCGCCTTCGGCGTCGAGATGCCGCTCCACGATCTCTTCGGGGCGCCGGTGCTGGCGGATCTCGCCGCCCGGGTCGAGGCGGCGCGGCGGGCCGGCGCGGCGCCGCCCGCTCCGCCGCTCCTGCCGGTGCCGCGGGATGGGGACCTGCCCCTGTCGTTCGCCCAGCAACGGCTCTGGTTCATCGATCAGGTCCAGCCGGGCAGCCCGCTGTACAACATTCCGGCGGCGCTGCGCGCCGAGGGGCCGCTGGACGCCGCGGTGCTGGCCCGTGCCTTGAGCGAGGTCGTGCGCCGCCACGAGGCCCTGCGCACCGTCTTCGCCGCGCCGCAGGGCACCCCGGCGCAGGTGATCCAGCCGGCCGGGCCCTTCCCGCTGCCCGTGGTGGATCTGTCGGCCTTGCCGGACGGCGCGCGCGAGGACCTGGCGCTCACCCTCGCCGCGGCGGAGGCCGTCCGGCCGTTCGATCTCGCCCGAGGACCGCTGCTGCGTTGCCTGCTGCTGCGCCTGGGGGGACAAGACCACGCCGTCCTGCTGACCGTGCACCACGTCGCCAGCGACGGCTGGTCCCTGGGGCGCTTGGCGCGCGAGGTCGCCGCGCTCTATCCGGCCTTCGCCGCGGGCCGGCCCTCGCCCCTGCCGGAGCTGCCGGCGCAGTACGCGGACTTCGCCCTCTGGCAGCGCTCCTGGCTGCGCGGCGAGGTCCTGGAGAGGGAGGTCGCCTTCTGGCGGGAGCAGCTCGCCGGGCTGCCGCCGCTCCTGGAGCTGCCCACCGACCGCCCCCGGCCCGCCGTGCTGAGCCACCGCGGCGCCACCCGGCCGGTCCACCTGCCGGCCCCCCTCGTCCGGCGGGCCGAGGCCCTGGGCCGGCGCGAGGGGGCGACGCTCTTCATGGTGCTGCTGGCCGGCTTCCAGGCCGTGCTGGCGCGCCTCAGCGGGCAGGACGATCTCGCGGTGGGCTCCCCCGTGGCCGGCCGCAACCGGGTGGAGATCGAGGGGCTGATCGGGTTCTTCGCCAACACCCTGGTGCTGCGCGGCGGCCTGACCGGCGCGCCGGCCTTCCGCGAGCTCCTCGGCCGGGCGCGCGAGACCGCGCTCGACGCCTGGGTGCACCAGGACGTGCCGTTCGAGAGGCTCGTCGAGGAGCTCAAGGTCGAGCGCAGCCTCGCCCACACCCCCCTGTTCCAGGCGATGCTGGCGCTGCAGGCGCCGCTCGGCAGGCTGGAGATCGGGGATCTGCGCCTGCGGCCGGTCGAGGTGCCGGGAACGACGGCGAAGCTCGACCTCGTGGCGAGCTTCGCGGAGGTCAACGGGGTCCTGGAGGGGGTGATCGAATACGCCACCGCCCTCTTCGACCCCGCGACCGTGGAGCGGCTGGCCGCGGGCTTCGAGCGGCTGCTGGCCGCGGCGGTCGCCGATCCCGACCAGCCGATGGCGGAGCTGCCTCTCCTCTCGACGGCCGAGCGCCAGCAGGTGATCACCGAGTGGAACGACACGGGCGAGGACGGCTGGGACGGCCCCGTGACCCTCCTGGTGGAACGCTGGTGCCGGGAGCGGCCGGACGCTCCGGCGGTGGTGGACGCGGCGGGCCGCGCGCTGACCTGGGGCGAGCTCGGCGAGCGCTCCGGCC
>JAICSG010000187.1 GCA_025937035.1 Thermoanaerobaculia bacterium
CGGCCATCCGCCCGCTCTCTCCCGAGGACGTGCTGCGCCAGACCGTGCGCGGGCAATACGGCGACGGGGTGATCGACGGCGAGCGCGTGCCCGCCTACCGCGCCGAGAAATCGGTCTCGCCCCATTCGAGCACCGAGACCTTCGCGGCGCTCGAGCTGTTCGTCGACAACTGGCGCTGGGCCGACGTGCCGTTCTATCTGCGCACTGGAAAGCGGCTGCCCAAGCGGGTTTCCGAGATCGCCATCCAGTTCAAGCGCGCGCCGCTGATGCTGTTCCGCGACACCGCGGTCGAGCAGCTCAAGCCCAATCTGCTGGTGATCAAGATCCAGCCGGACGAGGGGATCTCGCTCCGCTTCGAGGGCAAGGTGCCGGGCCCCGCGCTGCGCCTGGGCACGGTGCGGATGCATTTCCAGTACGAGGATTATTTCGGCCGCCAGGGGAACACCGGCTACGAGACCCTCCTCTACGACTGCATGCTCGGCGACTCGACGCTCTTCCATCGCAGCGACATGGTGGAGGCGGGGTGGTGCGTGGTGACGCCGATCCTCGACGTGTGGAAGGCGCTCGCGCCGCGCAATTTCCCCAACTACGCCGCCGGCACGTGGGGACCGAAAGAGGCCGAAGATCTCATTCAGAGGGATGGACGGAAATGGCGCAGCTGAGCGAGCGATCCAACGAGGTGCGGGTCTTCGACGGTGTCTCCGAGCTGATGCGCGCGACGGCGGAAGAGATCGTGCTCGCCGCGCGCCAGGCCGCGGATGATCACGGCCGTTTCACCTGGGCGCTCGCCGGCGGCTCGACGCCGCGCGCGGTCTACGAGCTGCTCGCGAGCGACTTCTACCGCGAGCGCATGCCGTGGAGCGCGATCCATTTCTTCTGGGGGGACGAGCGCCACGTGCCGCCCGATCATCCGGACAGCAACTACCGCATGGCGCGCGAGGCGATGCTCGATCGCGTGCCGGTGCCCGCGGAGAACGTCCATCGCATCCCCGCCGAAGAGCCCGACGCGCAACGCGCCGCGGCGGAGTACGAATCGGTGCTGCGCGTGTCTTTCTCCCTCGCGCCCGGCGAATGGCCGCGTTTCGATCTCATCCTGCTCGGCCTCGGCAAGGACGGCCACACGGCGTCGCTGTTCCCCGGCGGCGACGCGGTGCGCGAGAGTCAGCGGCTGGTGGTGGCGCCGTGGGTCGAGGCGCAGAAGACCTTCCGCATCACGCTGACGCCGCCGGTGTTGAATCACGCGCGGCGCGCGATGTTCCTGGTCAGCGGCGAGGAGAAGGCGGAGGCATTGCACGCCGTGCTCGAAGGCGCGCGCGAGCCCGAGCGCTATCCGGCGCAGATCGTGGAGGGGAATCGGTTGTGGATGGTGGATCGTACGGCGGCGCGTCTGCTCAGGACCGCCGGATGATCTTTCTCTGGAGGGCCGGCACGACGCTTACGCCACGGGGCGGAGGCGGTTACGCCGTGCTAGGCGACGCTGGAGACGAATACCGCAGAGGTCGACAACAACAAGAGCCCCGGTAAGAACCAGAACGTCGCCTCACATACATCTCTCTCGAGCCTGCCGACTGGAGCTTCGTTAGGACTTCTTGGCGGCGGTCTTCTTGGCCGCCGTCTTCTTCGCAGCAGGCTTCTTCGCGGTCACCTTCTTCGCGGCCGTCGCCTTCTTGGCCGGAGCCTTCTTGGCGGCGGTCACGGTCTTGGTCTTCTTGGCGCCCGAAGCCTTGGCCGCCGTCTTCTTGGCGGCGGGCTTCTTGGCGGCGGCGGCCTTCTTCGCAGGAGCTTTCTTCGCGGCGGTTTTCTTCGGGGCGGCCTTCTTGGTGCTGTCAGCCATTTCAATCTCCTTTTCGGATAGATGCCCACGTTGGGGCAGCGGTATGCCAGTTAGGTTACGCCCACAAGATCTTGGGCGTCAAGAGTTTTTACGCCGCAAGACATAGTACCGTGTCGGAAGACGGGCACGAGAGGAGCCGCGGCGCGCGCGCCCCTGGCGCTCACGCGGCGCCCGAGAATGTTTCGGAACGCGCGCGAAAGCCCGTGGAATAAGGGTTTGCTGAGGGGCCGCCTAGTAGGCGTTGAGCCGCAGCGCGTAGCGCAGCGTCATCCAGAGGATCTTGAAGTCGAGCGACAGCGACCAGTTCTGGATGTAGTAGAGGTCGTACTGGATGCGCTTTTTGATCGACGTGTTGCCGCGCCAGCCGTGCACCTGGGCCCAGCCGGTGATGCCGGACTTCACGCGATGGCGCAGCATGTAGCGCGGGATCTTGTGCTTGAACTCGCGCACGAACGTCGGCCGCTCGGGGCGCGGGCCGATGATCGACATGTCGCCGGTGAGCACGTTCCAGATCTGCGGCAGCTCGTCGAGCGACCACGCGCGCAGGAGCTGGCCGACGCGCGTGCGGCGCGGATCGTCCTTGATCGCCCACACCGGACCGCTCGTCGCTTCCGCGTTGACGCGCATCGAGCGGAACTTCACGATCATGAACGAGCGGCCGTCGAGCCCCATCCGCTCCTGGCGGTAGAAGACGGGGCCACGATCCTCGATCCAGATGGCGAGCGCGATCAGCGGGAAGACGGGGAGCAGCACGATCAGCGCGGCGAGCGCGATCGCCAGATCCATCGCCCGCTTCATCATGCTGTTCCAACCCTGGAGCGGCATCTGCGAGAGATTGATCACCGGCGTGCCGTCGACGTCCTCCAGCGCGGCCTTGATCGTGGCGTACTGGAGGATGTCGGGAACGAGCTTGATCTCCACGCACTCGCGGGCCATGAGGTCGAGGAGCTGGAGGATCTTCTTGTGCGCCTCCAGCGGCAGGGTGAGGAAGACCTGATCGATCCGCTGCGCCTCCAGCACCTCTTCCGCCTGTTTGGTGGTGCCGAGCACGGGCACGCCGCAGATCATCGATCCCTGCTTGCCCGCATCGTCGTCGAGGAAGCCGACCACCTCGAAGCCCATCTCGCGGTGGGCGAGGATCTTGGTGGTGATCTCGCGTCCCAGCAGCCCCGCGCCGACCACGAGAATGCGCTGCAGGTTGTGTCCCGAGCTGCGCACGCGCCGCAGCACCGAGCGCGTCACCATGCGGGTGGTGGCGACCAGCGCGAAATCCATCAGCGCGAAGAGGCCGAGGAAGGCGCGGCTGTAGGTGAAGTACTCGTGGCTGCCGGGCGCCGCCGGCGGGCGGTACCAGGCGATGAACACCGAGAGCAGCACGGTCGCCAGGAAGACCGCGAGGACGATGGTGAGCACCTCGTCGACCCGGCTCCGCCCCCGCCGGCTCTGGTAGAGGCCGTGGAAGTAGAAGACCACGGGCCAGAGCACGAGGACGATCGGCACCAGGCGGAGATAGGGGCCGAACTCCGGCACGTTCTTGGTGACCGGGATGACCTCGACCTCGAAACGCAGGAGCCAGGCGGCGAGGAACGCTGCGAGCGTCGCCGCGAGATCGGTGAAGAGATAGAGTCCGGCCGTCTTCCGGTGGCGTTCTTGGATCAAAGGTGCGGCACCCTCAAGTAGGAAACCGACGGGATAGAAGAGATTTCATGCGATCGGTAAATCGTACGACCGAAAACGACTCGGCACGATCGCGCAGGTCCAAAGGATTGAATCCCATCCGGCGCGCTTTGTCAATCGCGTCGCACAGCGCCTGGGGGCCCTCCCAGTCCGGATAGAGCACCCCGTGGCGGCCGTCGTCGACCACATCCAGGATGCCGCCCCGGGCCACGGCCACCACCGGGGTGCCGCAGGCGAGCGCCTCGACGGAGGCGATGCCGAAGTCCTCCACCCCGGGCTGGAGGAAGAGGAGGGCGCCGCGGTAGAGGTCCCGCAGCTCCTCGGGCCCGACGTTGCCGAGGAGCTGGGTGCTCGGGCCGGCCATCCCCTCCAGCCGTTCGCGCTCGGGGCCCTCGCCCACGATCCGCAGCTCCAGCCCGAGCCTCTCGCACGCCGCCATCGCTACCTCGACCTTCTTGTAGGGAGCGAGCGCCGAGACCATCAGGCAGTAGTCCCCCCACTTCCTGACCTCGCCGCTCGCCGTCCCCGGGGTGAAGAACTCCACGTTGACCGGCGGATGGACCACCTCGGCCGGCCGGCCGTAGTAGGTCTGGATGCGCCGCGCCACGAACCGGGAGTTGGCTACGTAATAGTGTACGCGCGTGGCGGACGAAACGTCCCAGGCGCGCAGGGCCGACAGGGTCAGCGAGCGCAGCCGGGCCTTGAGCCCCTTGCGGTCGGGAAAGTAGGCGTGCTCCTGGTCCCAGGCGTAGCGCATGGGGGTGTGGCAGTAGCAGACGTGGTAGGCGTCCGGCGGTGCGATCACCCCCTTGGCCACGCAGTGGCTGGAGCTGACCACGAGGTCGAACCCCGAGAGGTCGAATTCCTCGATGGCGGCGGGGAAGAACGGCAGGTAGCTCCGGTAGCGGGTGCGGATGCCCGGGGCCCGCTGGAGGAAGCTGGTGCGGATGGGGTGCGACTCGATCGCCGGGCTGACGCTGCCGGGGAAGTGGAAGAGAGTGAACAGCGGAGCGCCCGGAAACAGCCCCCCGAGCACCTCCAGCACCTTCTCGCCCCCCCGCATGCCGGTCAGCCAGTCGTGCACCAGCGCCACCCGCGGCTGCGGCGGGGCCGGGGCGGGGATGGGGAAGGGCCTGGATGGGGTCGGGGCGATCACGAGCTCTTCCCCCCGATCACGGACTTGTAGATGTCCAGCGTCTGGCGGGCCGTCTGGTCCCAGCGGAAATCCTCGGCCCGGCGCACCCCCCGCTCGGCGAAGGCGGCGCGGCGCTCGGGGCTCCCCATCAGGTGGGCGATCGCCTTCGCCATGCCGTCGAGGTCGAGCGGGTCGACCAGCGGCGCGTACCCCTCCGCGTTCTCCTTGAGGGCCGAGGTGTTGGAGGTGATCACCGCCACCCCGGAAGCCATCGCCTCGATCACCGGCAGCCCGAACCCCTCGTAGAGCGTGGGGTAGAGGAAGAGGGTGGCCCCCTGGTAGATGGCCGGCAGCGCCTCATGGGCCACGTGGCCCAGCAGGCGCACCTTGTCGCCGATCCCCAGATACTCGGCCCGCTGGCGGATCTTGAACTCCGACCCCTCGCGGCTCCCCACGCAGATCAGCGGCGCGTCGAACTGCGCCATGCGGCGGGCCCGCGCGTAGGCCTGCACCACCGTGTCGAGATTCTTGTGCGGCTTGGCCGGGTTCCCCACGAAGAGGAGGTAGGGGGGCGAGATCCCGAGATCCCGCTGCCAGCGCTGGAGCTCCTCGGGGGACAGCCGCTTGCGGAAGATGTCCTCGACGCCGTTGTAGACCACCTGGATCTTGCGGCCGTCGACGTCGAAGTGCTTCATCAGGTCCGACTTGGTGTTCTGGGAGACGGCGATGACGCGGTCCCCGCGGTGGAGGCTGCGGCGGATCATCCGCTGGGCGTAGAGAAAGGCGAAATTGCTCGGCAGGAACTCCGGATAGAGCAGGTGGATGATGTCGTGGATCGTCACCACCACCTTGGACCCCACCCAGGCCGGCAGCACGTAGTGGGTCGAGTGGTAGAGGTCGAGCTTGCGCCGGTAGAGGTGCCAGGAGAGGGCGATCAGCTCGCGGACCGAGTAGACCGGCGAGCTTTCGAGCGCCACCTGGAAGTTCTCGGGCAGATCGCGCAGCCCGTCCACGTCCCCGGGCTTGGCCAGCAGGACGTACCGGTTCTCGGTGTCGATGGCGGCGAGCGAGCGGATCAGGTTCCGCACGTAGGTGCCGATGCCGAAATCCTGAATCTTGCGCGCGTCGATGCCGATCGTATAGGGCAAAACGGTCTCCGGGGGGCTGTAAATCGCCGGAATTCTATCCGAGCGCCTGGGAAAACACCTCTTCCATCTCCGCCGCGGCGCGATCCCAGCGGAAACGGGTGACCCGTTCGATCCCCCGGGCGGCGAGATCCGCCGCCTTCTCCGGATGATCCAGGAGATACCGGAGCCGGCCGGCGATGGCGCCGGAATCCCCGGGATCGACCAGCACCCCGGCGTCCCCCACCACCTCGGGCAGGCTGGAGGTGTCCGAGGTGATCACGGGCACCCCGCAGGCGAGCGCCTCGGCGGCGGGGAAGCCGAACCCCTCGTAGAGCGAGGGGTAGATGAAGATCCGCGCCGCCTGGAAGATCCGCACCAGCCGGTCCCGCTCCACGCGGCCGACCGCGATCACCCCCTCGGGCGCAAGCGTCCGGATGCGCTTGGCCAGCCGCTCGCTCCCCCAGCCGTAGGGGCCGGCGAGGACGAGCGGCGGCGCCTGCGGGTCCTCGGCCTTGAGGGCCGTCCAGGCGTCGAGCAGCCGCCCGAGGTTCTTGCGCGGCTCCACCGTGCCGGCGTAGAGGATGTACCCCTCCGGGGCTTCGAGCTCCCGGCGGGTGGCCGCGATCTCCGCCCGCTCGCCCGGCCGGAATTCGGGATCGATCCCGGGGTAGATCACCCGGATCTTCTCCGCGCACTGGGGGAAGTGGAAGGCGAGGTCCCGCCCCGTGGCCTCCGAGATCGTCACCAGCCGCCGCGCCGCCTCGAAGGAGGGGCGCAGGAACGGCAGCAGGCTGGCCTTCACCTTGAGCGTGTGCACCTCCGGGTAGAGCAGCACCGTGAGATCGTGGACCGTGGCCACCGCCGGCACCGGGCAGCGCCGGGGGAGCGTGATCAGCGGCGACCAGAAGAGGTCGATGTCCCCCCGCGCCAGCCGGCGCGGCAGCTTGACCTGCTGCCAGATCACTCCGAGCGGCGCCCCATGATGCTCCAGGGCGATCCCGGCGTCCTGAAGCTCCTCGGCCCCGCGCGGCGGCTTGTGGGCCATGCCCACGAAACGGAAATTCCCCCGCGCCGCCAGCGCCAGCAGCAGCGAGCGGGTGTAGACGCCGATGCCGGTGATCGTGGGGACCAGGGCCCGGAGGTCGACGGCGATGGTGGGGGGACTCGGCATGACCCTCTACTTAAAGCGCTATGAGGGGCTCCAGGGACAGCAGGGACGGGAAAGCCTCAGAAGGTGGCGATTCCGCATTATTGACCCCCCATTGTAGAGACGCCCCGTGGGGCGTCTCTGGGGCGGTGAGATCAGCCTCGCAATCCCCGAGATCCCGCGGGCGTTCCGTGGCAAAACAGGCCATTTTCTCCGCCTCGGAGACGCCCCACGGGGCGTCTCTACAGTGGGAAAAACCGCTTTCGAAACACCCTCTCAGGTCCGGCGTCATGGTACTGCCCCTGGCGTCCCTGCTGTCCCTTGGCTATCGTTGACCACCCGCCAGATCTCCTCCCGCGGACCCGACCAGGCCAGCGCGAA
>JAICSG010001220.1 GCA_025937035.1 Thermoanaerobaculia bacterium
GTCCTCAGAGTGGAACGGCACTGATGTATATCGTTCAGGAGCCACTGCGTGAGCTTCATCGCGAGCGAATTCGCCCCGGAGCCCGCGGCTATCTGCTGGAAGGGAACAAAGTCGTGGCGGATGTCGAGGTCCTGGATGTGCTTGCCTTGTCGAGCGGCGCGCCTGATCCGCCGGCGGCGAGCCCGCTGCCAGAGGGATCGGTGGACGACACTTCGCTTTTGCAGTGATACGTTCCCCTCCCCGCCGGGGCCTCACCGGCCCGGAGCCCACGAGGAGGAAACATCTATGCCCACGATTGCCGAGCTGTTGTTGGCCGAATTGGAACGGGAAGCGGCCGGGACGCGCCGCGTGCTGGAGCGCGTGCCGGAGGGGAAGAACGACTGGAAGCCGCACGAGAAGTCGATGGCGCTCGGGTATCTGGCGGGGCTCGTCGCCACCATGCCGGGATGGGCCGCGGCGATGATCGATCAGGATGAGCTCGACGTCACCGCGGCCGGCGAGTATCAGACGCGGATCTGGAGCTCGAAGGCGGATCTCCTGCGGGCGTTCGACACGGCCCTGGAGAGGGCGCGGAAATCCCTCGCCGCCACCAGCGACGAGCACCTGATGACCTCCTGGCGGATGCTCGCCGGCGGCCACGTGGTCTCCGAGCAGCCGCGGTACGTGGCGATCCGTGACGGCGCCTTCAATCATCTCGCCCATCACCGGGGGCAGCTCACGGTCTATCTGCGGCTCAACGACGTCCCCGTCCCCTCGCTCTACGGGCCGACGGCGGACGAGAAGGGTTTTTGACGTCCGGCTGCGGTATAATCGTCGCCCTATCGACCCGGTTTCGTGCTCGCCGGGGTTTGCTCCGAAGGAGGGCCCTGCCAAAGGAGCATCCTGTATGAAGCATGTTGCCTGTCTCGTGCTGGTCGCAGGTTTTTGCCTCTTGGGATGTAACGGTAGCCATCACAGCAGCACGGAGCCCAGCTCCGCCCCGATCATCGCGAATCTGAAGGCCCTGACGTTCGCCCGCTCCGACGCCAATACCGGGGTGCTGCCGCTGTCCTTCGACTACGCGGACACCGACGGCGACGTGAGCCAGGTGGTGGTGACCTTCCCCCAGGGTCCCGCCGTGAACCCGGCGGAGGGGACCGCCGGCCACACCTCGGGCACGATCAGCATCCTTCAGGCCGTGATCCTGCCCGACCCCGCCGCGCGGCAGCTCACCTTCAGCGTCCAGGTGGTCGACTCCGCCGGCCATCACTCGAACACCCTCCAGGGGCAGGTCAACCTCCCCTGAGCCGCGGGACCGCCTGACGCAGGACCGGCGGCGGGCTCACCTTCCCGGGTGTCCCCGCCGCAGCCGGCCCCCTCACAGCTGCCCCGACGTCATCGCCTCCATCTTCGCGAGATAGGCGGGGTCCTGGTAGCGGCTGAGGGCGAATTCGGGAGCGTAGGGGGGCAAGTCCGCGCTCACGATGTGGGCGGCCAGGAGCTCGGCGGCGGCCTGGGAGGCCATGATGCCGTAGCCCGACATGCCGCAGAGGAGATAGTTGCCCTGGACCGGCGTGGGCCCCACCA
>JAICSG010000362.1 GCA_025937035.1 Thermoanaerobaculia bacterium
ACGTCACCAACGAGATCGCGGGCACGGTGACCATCTTCGACACCGCCACCAACCAGGTGGTCTCGACCGTCAAGATGACCCCCGCCGGGGCCCGGCCGAGGGGCCTCCAGCTCACGGCGGACGGCAAGCGGGTCTACATCGCCCTGAGCGACGTCGGGAAGCGGACGCAGAGCCCGGCGGACTCGATCGTGGCCCTCGATCCCAAGACCTTCAAGGAGGTCGCGCGCTTCGACGCCGGCAGCGATCCCGAGCGCTTCATCGTCACCCGCGACGGCTCCCGGCTCTACTCGGCCAACGAGGACGCCGGGCTGGCCACGGTGACCGACGTCAAGAGGAACAAGGTGATCGCCTCCCTGGTGGTGGGGATCGAGCCCGAGGGGGTCGCCTTGAGCCCGGACGGCCGCTGGGTCTACGTCACGGCCGAGACCAGCAACACCGTTTCGGTGATCGACACCCGCAAGCTCCAGGTGGTCTCGACCTTCCTGGTCGACCCCCGGCCGCGCGTCGCCACCTTCTCGCCGGACGGCAAACGGGCCTACGTCACCGCCGAGATCGGCGGCACTCTGACCGTGGTCGACGCCGTCCACCACAAGGTGCTGCGGACGATCAAGCTGCCGCCCACGGCCAAGCCCGTGGGGGTGGTGGTGTCGCCGGACGGCAAGCGGATCTACGTGGCCAACGGCCACGGCAACTCGGTCTCGGTGATCGACGCCGTCACGGAGAAGCTGACGGCGACCCTCCCCGTGGGCAAGCGCCCCTGGGGGATCGCCGTCACCCGCGACGGCAAGCGCCTCTACACCGCCAACGGCCTCAGCAACGACGTCTCGGTGATCGACACCGCCAGCCTCAAGGTGATCGCCACCATCCCGGCCGGCAAGGGGGCCTGGGGCGTGGAGATCGGGCGGTAGGGGAGCCCTACCGCCGCACCGCCCACAGCTCCCGGCCGTGGACCGGGTCCCAGGCCCCGAAGAAGACGTAGCTTCCGGCCGCCACGAAGGGGCCCGGCGAGGAGGCGTCCGGACCGGGGGCGAGGTCCCCCAGCCGGCGGGTGCCGGCCGCCGTGCCGTCGCTCACCCACGGCTCCAGGCCGCTCACGCCGTCATCCGCCGCGAAGTACAGGCGGCCGCCGATCGCGGTGAGCGACTGCGGATAGGAGCCGCCGGGCCCGGGCCGCAGGTCGCGCACCGGCCGGGTGCCGACGGCGGTGCCATCGCTCGTCCACAGCTCGGAGCCGAGGAGGTCGTTGTCCACCACCAGGAAGAGGCGGCTGCCCACGACGGTGAGGTCGCGCCCCCGGGAGGCAATCCCCTGATAAGCCAGAGGGGCCACGCGGACCGTGCCCGCCTCCGTGCCGTCGCTCGCCCAGAGCGCCTCGCCGCCGCCGTCGTCGGCCACGAGCCAGACCTTGCCGCCGAAAGCGACCAGGTCGTGCGGAGACGAGCCGCCGGTCCCCGGCCAGATGTCGCGCACCCGGCGGGTGCCGGCGGTGGTGCCGTCCGTAACCCAGAGCTCGCGGCCGGAGGCGCCGTCGTCGGCGGCGAACAGGAAGCGGGTGGAGGAGCCGAGCCGGACCAGGGGGCCGGGATCGGAGCCGCCCTCCGACTCCTGCACGAAAGGGTGGATGTCCGCCACCTGGCGGGTGCCGGCGGCGGTGCCGTCCGTGGCCCAGAGCTCGCGGCCGGTGATGCCGTCGTCGGCGGCGAACAGGAAGGCGGAGCCCGTCCAGACGGCGGGGCCGGGCAGGGACGAGCCGGGTATCGGGGGGCTCTCGATCGGGGGGTAATCGATCCGCTGGTTGAGGTCGAGCACCCTCCGGGTGCCGGCGGCGGTGCCGTCGCTGATCCAGGGCTCCAGCCCTGTCCCGATCCCCTGGCCGAGGGGGACGAGGTCCGCGGCGGCGAACAACAGGCGGTTGTCCTGCACCCCATCCCCCTGGACGAAGGCGATCCCGGACTGGAGCAGGCGGGTGCCGGGCCGGGTGCCGTCCGTGCGCCAGAGGTCGCGGCAGCCCGCGTAGGGGTCGCACGGGTAGGCCGGGCCCGTGGAGAAGTAGAGAAAGCCGTTGGCGGAGATGAAGCTCGTGGGCGCGAGCGCGGCCTTGACTCCCTGCGTGCCGGCGGCGGTACCGTCGCTGCGCCAGAGGCCCGCCGGCCCCGGTCCGCGGCGGGCCGAGAAGAGGACCTTGTTGCCGAGCGGCGCGAGGGCGGCGATCCCGGTCGAGCCGGGATCGATCCCGATGTCCCGCACCTGGAAGGTCCCCGCCTCCGTGCCGTCGGTGCGCCAGAGCTCGGCACCGGTCGCGGCGGTCGGGAGGACGAACAGGCCGGTCTCTCCGGCCGACCCGGGGGCGTAGGGCTGGAAGGCGCAGGCCCGGCCGGCGCCGCACAGCTCGGTGACCCGCGTGGGCCGGCAGGAGGCGCCGTCCACCATCCACAGCTCGGTCGGCGCCGCCGGATCGAAGCCGTTGCCCCGCAGCCGCGAGTAGAAGACCCGGCCGCCGGCGCTCCAGAGCTGGACCTGGGTGGACTGCGTGGCGTCCTCGAGCCGCGCGATCGGCTCGATGGGGCCCGACCTCCCCGCGATCCGCCAGATCTGGAGCTCCCGCGTCAGGTTGCTGGCCACGAACAGGGGGCCGCAGGGCGAGGGCGTGAATTGCGAGGGCGCCCGGTCCCCGGCGCCCGGGAAGCCGCCTCCCAGCAGGACCGGAGCGGTGCCGTCCGTGCTCCAGATCTCGCCGAGGACGTTGGTGTAGTAGACCGCGCCGTTCCAGGCCAGAAGAGGCCCGAACGGAAAGGCGTGTCCGTCCTGCAGGAGCACCGTCCCCGCGATCGTGCCGTCGGTGCGCCAGACGGCGTTGTTGATCCAGAGGATCGCGAAATCCCCCAGCGGCGTGACCCGGAAGCCACCGCTCAGCGGGAGGCGGAACGTGCCGTCCGGGGTGCCGTCGGTGCGCCAGATCTCATTCAGGGCCCCCGGCTGCACCGAGAGCAGGATCTTCCCCCCGGACAAGGGGTAGAGGCCGGTGATGGGCGCCGAGGCCGGCACCGGGACCTCCACCGTCCCCTGCCGGGTGCCGTCCGTCTGCCAGAGCGAGACTGTGCGGCCGTCCTTCGTCGCGGTGAAGAACAGCCGGTCGCCCGAGGAGGCCCGGAAGGCGAATCCGCTGGGCACCGAGGAGCAGCGGCCCGGGCAGAGGTCGGCCAGGGGTACGGTCCCCCGCGCGGTGCCGTCCGTCGACCAGACCTCGTACCCCCGCACGCCGTCGTCGGCCGTGAAGTAGACGCGCCCCCGGTGGACGGTGAGGCCGTCCGGGAACGATCCCAGGGGACCCGGGCGGACGTCGCTCACCCGCCAGGTGCCGGCGGCGGTGCCGTCGCTGCGCCAGAGCTCCCGGCCGTGGCCCGGATCGGTGGCCACGAAGTAGAGCACGCCGTTCATCTCGACTCGCGAGCCGCCGGGGACCCCGTCGCTCTCGACCGGCGTCTGGTTGAGATCGGTGACCAGGAAGGGGACCGCCGGCCCCGCGGCTCCGAAGGCGGCGGAGCCCAGGGTCAGAGACAGGATCAAGGACGCGACAGCTCGATTCATGGCAAGCTCCCGGGAGCCTGACGGGCCTCCGCGCGTGGGTGGATGCCAGAATTATGCTGTAAAAGCTTGAGATGGGGAAGGGGGGCACATAGATTGCTTCTACAAAGGTCCCGTTCATGGACGCGCTGACTCTGCTCCTCGCCTTGTGGGTGGGCGGTACCGCCAACCAGGTGCCACCCGATTCGCAATCCTTCGCCGACACCCTCGTCGTCACCGCCGCCCGGTCCCGGGAGCGTCTGACCGACGCCGTGGCTCCGACCTCCGTCCTCACCCGCGAGGACCTCGCCCGGTCGCCGGACCTCACGCTCGACGAGCAGCTCCGGCAGATCCCCGGCTTCAGCCTGCTGCGGCGGTCGAGCAGCCTCACGGCCCATCCGACCTCGCAGGGGGTCTCCCTGCGAGGCCTGGGGCCCAGCGGGGCCAGCCGCACGCTGGTGCTCTTCGACGGCGTCCCGCTCAACGACCCCTTCGGTGGCTGGGTCTACTGGAACCGGCTCCCCCTCTCGGGGCTCGAATCTGTCGAGGTGGCCCGCGGCTCCCTCTCCCAGCTCTACGGCAGCGCGGCCCTGGGGGGGGCGATCCAGCTCCTGCCCCGCGCCCCCCGGCCGGACACCCTGGAGGTGACCGCCCGCGGCGGCGGCTACCGCACCGGCGATCTCGAGGTCTTCGCCTCGGACGCGGCGGCGAACGGCCGATGGGGGTACTCCCTCTCGGGCCGGCTGTTCGACACCGACGGCTTCTACATCGTCTCGCCGGAAAACCGGGGGGCGGTCGACCGGCCGGCCACGGTCGATTTCGGTACCCTCTTCGGCCGCGTCGAGATGGGGAGGTATCACCTCGGGATCAACGCCTTCCGGGAGGAGCGGGGGAACGGCACCGCGCTCCAGACGAACGACACCAGCCTGCAATCCCTGGAGGCGGGGTGGTCCGGCGATCACTGGGAGTGGGACGCCTTCGGGCAGACCCAGCGCTTCCGCAGCACCTTCTCCCGCATCCTGCCCAATCGCTCCCAGGAATTCCTCACCGCTCGGCAGGACTTCGTCACCGACGGCTGGGGCGGCTCGGCCGCCTGGCGCTCCGGCGGCGGCTTCCTGGCCGGGGCGGACGCGCGCCGGGCCTCCTGGGACGATCAGGACCAGACCCTCGGCGGCCTCTACGCCCAGCAGACCCTGGGCGTCACCTCCCGGCTCGATCTCCAACTTGGGGGCCGGCTCGATCTCTGGGAGAGCGCGAAGACGCGGACCAGCCTCAACCCGCGGCTCGGAGCCCTCTTCCGCGCCTCCGACGCCGTGACCCTCCGCGCCTCGGCCTACCGGGGGTTCCGGGCGCCCACGCTCAACGAGCTCTATCGCCCCTTCCGGGTGGGGAACGTCGAGACCGACGCCAATCCCAATCTGCGCGAGGAGAGCCTGCTGGGAGCGGAGATCGGCGCCGACCTCCACCTCTCCCCGGACCTTTTCGGCCGCCTCAACCTCTTCCGCAACCGGATCG
>JAICSG010001116.1 GCA_025937035.1 Thermoanaerobaculia bacterium
AGGCGATCACCGCCAACCGGGTGCGCGGCATCCGCTGCGTGCTCTGCTGGAACGAGGAGTCGGCCCGCCTCGGCCGCCAGCACAACGACGCCAACATGCTCTCCCTCGGCCAGCGGATGATGCCCCTCGAAATGGCCCTCTCCATCGTGCAGATCTGGCTCGACACCCCGTTCGAGGGGGGCCGGCACGTCCGGCGGATCCAGATGATCGACGAGCCGTGAGCGGTCCGGAAGCCCTCCACCGGGCGCTGGGCGCGGACCGGGTGCGCGCGGCCGAGGTCCTGGCGCCCTACACCACCTTCAAGATCGGGGGCCCGGCCGACCTCTTCTACGAGGCGCGATCGGCGGACGAGCTGGCGGCGGCGATCGGCGCCGCCCGCGAGCACGGGGTGCCCTTCTTCCTGCTCGGCCTGGGCGCCAACATCCTGATCGGCGACCGCGGCTTCCGGGGGCTGGTGATCCGCAACGTGGCGCGGCATCTCGAATTCGATCCCGACGAAGGGACGGTGCGGGCCGAGAGCGGCGCGGTGGTCTGGCCGGATCTGATCGAGGCGGCGGTCGCCCACGGCCTCTCGGGTCTGGAGCATTACGTGGGCATCCCCTCGACCGTGGGCGGCGCGCTCTGGCAGAACCTCCACTTCCTCTCCCCCGCCCCGACCCGCGAGCGGACGATGTTCATCGCCGAGGTGACGAAGGGGGCGGAGATCCTCACCGTCGAGGGGGAGCGCCGCGAGGTGGACGTCTCCTGGTTCGAATTCGGCTACGACGACTCGGCCCTCCATCACCGGCCGGACGTGGTGCTCGCCGCCACCTTCCAACTGGAGCCGGGCGATCCCGAACGGATGCGGCGGATCGTCGAGGAGAACCTCCAGTGGCGGCGCGAGCGCCATCCGCCGCTGGACACCGAGCCGAGCGCCGGCTCCATCTTCAAGAAGATCGAGGGGATCGGCGCCGGCCGTCTGATCGACGAATGCGGTCTCAAGGGCGCCCGCGTCGGCGGCGCCATGATCACCCACCGCCACGCGAACATCTTCGTCAACACCGGCGGCGCCACCGCGGCGGACGTGCGGGCGCTGATCGGGCGTTGCCAGGAGGCGGTGGAGGCGCGGACGGGATACCGGCTGGAGGTGGAGATCGGGATGGTGGGGGAATTCTAGCCGACCCGCTCATATTCTTCGATCAACCTCTCCGCCACCACCCCCGGCTCATGCCGCTCCCGCCGTGCCCTGCGGCCGGCTTCCACCAGCGCTTCAGCCAGCCCCGGCTCCCGGTGCAGTCTCGCGATCGCCCGGGCGAATTCGGAGGCGTCGCGGGCGACCAGGGCCTCCCGGCCGTCCTCCGCCTCCAGGCCGGCGAGGGCGGCCGGGGTGGCCACCACCGGCACGCCGCGCGCCCAGGCTTCCAGGATCTTGATCCGCACTCCCGAGGCGATGCGGAGCGGGACCGCCAGGATCGAGCCCGGCGCGTAGACCTCGGCGCTGTCCTCGGGCGAGGGGTGGATTACAACGCCGAGGCCCTCTGAGCCGGGCGGCGCTCCGAAGAGGTGGAGGACGGCCCCCGGTAGCGCGGCGTGCACGGCGGGCCAGACCTCGGCGGCGAACCAGACGGTCGACTCCTCGTTGGGGAGCCACCCCCGGCTGCCGAAGACCGCCACCGCCGGCTCCCCTGCCAGTGGCCCCCTACCCGGCGGCAGATCCGGGAACGCGGCCCGGACCACCTCCACCCGTCCCTTGCCCCGGGCGAGCTCACGCAGGCGGGCGGCGTCTTCCGGAGTCAACGCCAGGGTGGCGGCGGCGCGGAGGACCGCGTTCCCCTCCCAG
>JAICSG010001165.1 GCA_025937035.1 Thermoanaerobaculia bacterium
GACCAGCTCGTAGGCGTGCTGGTGGACGCGGTCATGCAGGAAGCGGTAACGGGAGTGGATCGCTTCGCCGAGATCGTTGCTGGCCTTGGCGCTCTCCGCGAGGTACCGGTAGCTCGCGTCGAGCGGCACCAGCAGCCCCTCCCGCAGCGCCTCCCAGAGGCCGGCCGTCAAGTCGGCCGTGGTCCCCTGCCAGATCAACGAGAGCGTCCCGAGGTCGAGCTCCTGACCCACGCAGGCCCCCAGCGTGAGCACGCGGCGGGCGGCCACGGGGAGCCGGCGAACGCGGGCGATCAAGAGATCGACGACGTTCTCGGCGGCCACCGCCGCTTCGATCCTGGCATTCTCCCAGGTCCACCGGCGCGTGATCGTGTCGAAGCGGAGGAGCTGCTGCTCGGCGAGCGCCGCCATGAACTGCTGCAGAAAGAAGGGGTTGCCGTTGGTCTTGCGGAGCAGGATCTCCGCGAGGGGCGCCGCCTTGGCCGCCTCGAGGCGCAACGTCTCGGCGACCAGCGTGGTCACCGCGTCGAGATCGAGCGGCTTGAGGACGATCTCGTCGATGGCGACCCCGGCCTTTCGGAGCTCGTCGATCGCCAGCAGGAGGGGATGCAGGTCGGACGTCTCGTTGTTGCGGTAAGCGCCGATGACCAGCACGTGCGAGAGCTGGCCGCCGGTCAGGAGCTGGCGGAGCAGGCGCAGCGACGCGGCATCGGCCCACTGCAGATCGTCGAGGAAGAGCGCCAGCGGGTGCTCCTGGTCCGCGAAGACCTGCAGGAAGTGGCGGAACACCAGCTCGAAGCGGGCCTGCGATTCGGCCGGCCCCAGCGGCATGACGGGCGCCTGGGGACCGATCACCAGCTCGATCTCCGGGGCCAGCTCCGCCACCAGCTTCCCGTTTCGCCCCACCGCCTCGCGCAACCGCGACGCGTACTGGTGCAGCACGTGGGGCGGTTCCGCGAGGATCGAGCGGACCAGGCTGCGGCAAGCAGTGGCCAGGGCGGCGAAGGGGACGGAACGGTTCAACTGATCGAACTTCCCGGCGACGAAGGTGCCCCCCTTGCCGAGGTGCTTCCGGATCTCGTTGACCAGCGCGCTCTTCCCGATGCCCGAGTACCCGGAGATGAGAAACAGCCGGCAGCCGCCGCGGCAGGCGCCGTCGAAGGCCCCCCGCAAGGTGGCGAGCTCCCCGGCGCGACCGTAGAGCTTCTGGGGCACCGACAGATCGCCCGAGCCGTCCTGCCGCCCGAGCGGGAACGGGGTGACGCTCCCGGCGGCCGCCAGCTGAGCCCGACACTCCTCGAGGTCGGCCTTCACGCCGGCAGCGCTCTGGTAGCGGTCCTCGGCCGCCTTGGCCAGCAGCTTGGACAGGATCTCGGACACGATGGGCGGGACTTCGGGCGAGAGATCGTGCGCCGGCCGCGGCGCGCGCGCGATGTGGGCGTGGACCAGCTCCAGCGGGTCGCTGGCTTCGAACGGGAGCCGACCGGTCAGAAGGTGGTAAAGCGCGGCGCCCAGCGAGTAGAGATCGGTGCGCCGATCGAGGCTGCGGTTCATGCGTCCGGTCTGCTCCGGCGACATGTAGGCCAGGGTCCCCTCCAGCAGGTTGGTGCTGGTGACGGCCTGGGTCTCGCTGGACAACCGGGTGGCGATCCCCAGATCGATGATCTTCACCGCCCCCTCGTGGACCAGGAAGTGATGAGGCTTGATGTCCTTGTGGATGA
>JAICSG010000480.1 GCA_025937035.1 Thermoanaerobaculia bacterium
GATCGTGGCGTCCTCTTCCTCGGGCGCGGCCGGCAGCGGCTGGGGCTTGCGCGTCCAGATCCCCATCCGCATCCGGTCCAGCTCGGCGAAGGACTGGGCCACCTCCTTGAGCCGGCGGTACTCCAGCAGCCGGTCGACCAGCTCCTGCCGCGGGTCCTCCTCGGGCTCCCCCTCGGCTTTTGGGGGCCTCGGCAGCAGCATCTTGGACTTGAGGTGGATCAGCAGCGCCGCCTCGTAGATGTACTCGCCCGCCACGTCCAGGTTCAGCACCTCCATGAGCTCCAGGTAGGCGTGGAACTGGTCGCAGATCGTGGCCACCGGGATGTCGGTGATCTCCACCCGGTTGAGCTTGATCAGATGGAGGAGCAGATCGAGCGGCCCGTCGAAGATCGGCAGGTGGACCTGCCAGGACTCGGGCAGCAGGCTCGACGAGCCCTCTCCCTCCTCGCCGCCCTCCGCGGTCATTTCGGCCGCGGGCTCCTCCGCCGCCTGCGCTCCCCCCTTGCGGCGGCGGCGCGGCCGGATCGGCTCGGGAGCGGGCAGCTGCTCCGCCGCCGTCTCCACCGGCTCGGAGGGAGCCTCGTGGGTGGGGTCGTTCTCGTCGCTCATGCGGTGACCTTCTGCAGGACCTTCTTGTAGTCGAGCCCCATGACGGAGCGCACCATCTCCATGGTCTCGGCGGTGCGCTCGCGGGCCTTGCGGGACCCTTCGAGCAGGATGTCGAACACCGTGTCGCGGTCGCGCTCGAGCTCGGCCCGCCGGCGGCGCATCGGCTCCAGGAAGTCGGAGAGGATCTGCGCCAGCAGCTTCTTGTCGTCCACGCAGCCGATCTGGGCCGCCCGGCACTCGCGGGCCACCCGCTCCTGGATCTCCGGCGGCGAGACCAGCTTGTGGAAGTCGTAGAGGTTGCAGACCTCGGGGCGCCCGGGATCGCTCCGCTTCAGCCGCTGCGGATCGGTGAACATCTGCTTGCACTTCTGGAGGATCACCTCGGGCGAATCCGAGAGGTTGATGGCGTTGCCGTAGGACTTGGACATCTTGCGGCCGTCGATCCCCGGCACCTTGGCGGTGGGGGTGAACAGGGCCTGCGGCTCGGGGAAGAATTCGGAATTGTAGAGATGGTTGAACCGGCGCACGATCTCGCGGCTGATCTCCAGGTGGCTCGCCTGGTCCTCCCCCACCGGCACGAAGTGGGCGCGGTAGAGGACGATGTCCACCGTCTGGAGGACCGGATAGCCCAGGAAGCCGTAGGTCGAGAGGTCCTTGTTCTCGATCTGCTGGATCTGCTCCTTGTAGGTCGGCACCCGCTCCAGCCAGCCGAGAGGGGTGATCATCGAGAGCAGCAGATGGAGCTCGGCGTGATCGGGCACCATCGACTGGACGAAGATCGTCGAGCGCTCCGGGTCGAGGCCGGCCGAGATCCAGTCGATCACCATGTCGATGGTGTTCTGGGCGATCTGCGAGGGATCGGCGTAGTCGCTGGTCAGGGCGTGCCAGTCGGCCGCGAAGTAATAGCAGCGGTAGCGGTCCTGCAGCTCGACCCAGTTCTTCAGGGCGCCGAAGTAGTTGCCCAGGTGGATCCTGCCTGTCGTGCGCATCCCCGACAGCACAATCTTCTGTTCAGTCACTCGTCTCCTCCTCGGAGGGATGAAACCTTGAGGCCCGGCAGACCGGAGCCCCGAATCATAAGCGGCGGAATTCGTTTGCGGAAGCTTCTCAGGCACCCGCCGCGGAGACCGGGGCCGCCGCGACCAGGCGCCGGTCGACCTCCACCAGCAGGCTCTCGTTCTCGGCCAGGCCTCGCCACTCGATCCACAGGGCCCCCGCCTGGACGGCGATCGCGGCCCAGAACAGCGCCTGATGGACCCAGGGTGGGACGCCCTTGGCCGCCACGGCTCCCCCCACCAGGAAGGTGGCCAGGACCAGCGCCGCGGCCAGCAGGATCACGGGATAGCAGATCCGCCGCAGGCGCCGCGAACGGGCCAGGGGGGAGGGGTCGAGCCCGCCCTCCCGCACGGCGCTCCGGATCACCCTCCCCGTGCCGAGCAGGTAGAGGAAGATCCAGGAGTGCGCGAGCATCAGCGGCAGGGTCGACGCCAGCGCCGCGATGATGTGGCGGGGCATGCCGGGATCGCCCGGCGATCTCAGGCCGAAGCCGAATACAGCCGTGACGATGATCCCCACGGTCGCCAGGGCTCCCAGAATCCACAACGAACGTCCCATTATTCGACTCCTTCCGGGCCGGCTCCTTCCAAGCTCCGTTCGATCGCCGCGCGCCAGCTCGCCGCGGCCACGGCCGGGCGGTAGCGCTCGTCCACCCGCCGCCGCCCCGCCTCCCCCCGCCGCCGCGCCTCCTCGGGGTCCGTGAGAACCGCCTCCAGGGCCCGGGCGAGGGCTCGCGGGTCTTCCGGCGGCACCAGCCAGCCGGTCTCTCCGTCCACCACCACCTCCGGAATGCCGCTCACCGCGCTGGCCACCACCGGCAGCCCGGCCTCCATGGCCTCCAGCACCACCAGCGGCATCCCCTCGTAAATCGAGGGGACCACCAGGGCCGCCGCGCCGCGGAGGAGCGTCCGCACCCGCGCGGCGTCGCGGGTGCCGAGGAAGGCCACGGCGGGCCCCAGATCCGCCGCCGCGCGCTCCAGGGCGGCCCGGTGCTCGCCGTCGCCGGCGATCCGCAACGCCGCCCCAGGGATTTCGCGCCGCAGCTCGCGGAGGGCTTCCAGCAGGACCTCCACCCCCTTGCGGATGCGCAGGCGCCCGACGAAGAGAAGGTAGCCCGGCGGGCCCTCGACCTCTCCGGCGGGCGCGACCACCAGCCCGCCCGTGACGTTGGGGATCACACCGATCCTCTCCGCCCAATCTCCCGCGCAATAATCGCGGCGGAGCTCGGCGGCGGTGGCCTCGCTGGGCGCCAGCACGAGATCGGCGGCGCGCGCGGTGATCAGCCCCAACAGGATCTGAAACGGCGCCTTGAGCCAGCGGAAGCGCATCTCGACGCCCCCGGGCCGGCCGAGCACCTGCCCACCCGCCACCAGCGGCCGCACCGCCCGCAGCTCCTCGACGTAGCTCACCTGGAGCAGGGCCGTGAGGAGCGGACGCGGCGCGAGCAGATTTCGCACCGCCCGGACCAGCAGGGCCGCCAGCGCGCCGTCCGACTCGTGTACCTGCACCACGTGGGGCCGGAAGCGGCGGAGCGCCCGCCAGACCGCCGGCACGATGGTCAGGGGGAAGAGCACCTTCGGGCCCGCGGCCCCACGCGGACCGCGGCCCAGCACCTCCACCTCGTCTCCAAGCTCCCGCAGGCCGGCCGCCAACTGTAGCACCTGTTCACCGACGCCGGAAACGTCCTTCGGCGGCAGGGTGTTGGCGATGAGGAGAACGCGCCTCATACCGCCCCGCTCCGCGATTCCACCGCCTTCTCCAGCTCCCGCAGGGCGGCCGGGTCCAGCCGCCCCAGCATCTCGCGGGCGTCGTCGCGCGCCCTCACCAGCCAGTCCCAATCCTCCGGCAGACGGGCCACCTGGAGCGACGGCAATCCGGCCTGGCGGGTCCCCAGCAGGTCGCCGGGGCCGCGGAGGGCGAGGTCCCGCTCGGCGATCTCGAAGCCGTCCGTGGTCGCCTCGAAGATCTCCAGCCTCTGGCCGGCCGTCTCGGAAAGCCTCCCATGAAGGGCGACGCAGAGGCCCGGCGCGGTGCCGCGCCCCACCCTCCCCCGGAGCTGATGGAGCTGGGCGAGGCCGAAGCGCTCGGCGCTCTCGATCACCATCCAGGTGGCTGTGGGGACGTCCAGGCCGACCTCGATCACCGTGGTCGCCACCAGGGCACGGATCTCCCCGTCGGCGAAGGCCCGCAGGGCCCGCTCCCGTTCGGGGAACGGCATGCGGCCGTGGACGGTCCCGACCGGGAATCCCGCCAGAACCTCCCGCACCCGCGCCTCCACCTCGGCCAGCGAGGCGGCGTCGATCCGGCCGCTCTCCTCGATCAGCGGGGCCACGACGTAGGCCCGCTCCCCGGCCTCGACCGCGGCGCGCAGCCGGCCGTAGACCTCCCCCCGCCGGCGGGCCGGCACCACCTCGGTCCGCACCGGCGAGCGGCCGGGCGGCAGCTCGTCCAGAGTCGAGACGGCGAGGTCGCCGTACGCCGTCATCGCCAGGGAGCGGGGGATCGGCGTGGCGGTCATTGTCAGCACGTCGGGCAGCAGGTCCGGCCGGTCCCCCTTGCGGCGCAGGAGCTCGCGCTGGGCCACTCCGAAGCGATGCTGCTCGTCGATCACCACCAGCC
>JAICSG010001006.1 GCA_025937035.1 Thermoanaerobaculia bacterium
CAAGGAGCAGGTGCTGCGGGTAGACCAGGGGGACTCCAATCTCGCCGAGTATCTGCGGCGCAAGGACCTGCTCAGGAAGAATCCCTCCACCCGCGCCGCGGACTGGCTGGAGCTCTCCCGCTGGGCCCATGCCAGGGAGCTCGACCAAGCGGCCCGCGAGTCGGCTCTGGCCGCGGCGACGCTCGATCCCAAGCTGGGGGGGCTGGAGCCCGTGATGCGCGGCTACGGCTACGTGCTCGATCCGCAGCTCGACCGCTGGATCCCCTATGCTGACTCGATGCGCCGGAAGGGGTTCGTGCAGTCGAACGGCCAGTGGATCTCGCGCGAGGAGTACCAGGCCCGGCTGCAGGCGCAGGAGGAGGAGAACGCCCGGCGCTACGCCGCCCGGCAGGAGGCCGCGCGGGCCGCCCGCGAGGACCGGCTGGCCGCTCTCGCCGAGCTGTCGATGGTCCGCCAACTGGCGCAGCCGCCCCAGCCGCCTCCGAGCCCGTATTCGATCTACGGCTTCCCTTATGGATACGGGACGGTGGTCGTGACCCCCGGCTTCGGTGGGGGAGGCCATCACCGGCCGCCGCACGGGATGGGACCCGCCGGCTTCACTCACATCCCCGGGAGCCTGATCCCCGGCTCGCTCTTCCCGGAATCCAACTGAGCGAGAAGACCGACCCCGAGGCCGTGCGTCTCCAGGAGGACGCCCGGCGCGAGAAGAACTGGAAGCGCTGGGGGACCTACCTCTCCGAGCGGCAGTGGGGGACGGTCCGCGAGGACTATTCGGCGAACGGCGACGCCTGGAATTACCTCCCCCACGACCACGCCCGCAGCCGCGCCTACCGCTGGGGGGAGGACGGCCTGCTGGGGATCTGCGACCGGCAGTGCCGCGTCTGCTTCGCCCTGGCCCTGTGGAACGGGCGCGATCCCATCCTCAAGGAGCGGCTCTTCGGCCTCACCGGCCCCGAGGGGAACCACGGCGAGGACGTCAAGGAGCAGTACTTCTTCCTCGACGCCACCCCCACCGCCTCCTACGCCAAGGCGCTCTACAAGTACCCCCAGGGGGAATTCCCCTACGAGCGGCTCGTCCGTCACGGCCGGGGGAAGGATCAGCCTGAATTCGAGATCCTCGACACCGGGATCTTCGAGGGCAACCGCTATTTCGACGTCTTCGCGGAGTACGCCAAGGCCGATCCCGAGGACATCCTGATCCGGATCACGATCGCCAACCGCGGGCCCGAGCCGGCGACGGTCCACCTCCTGCCGACCCTATGGTTTCGCAACACCTGGAGCTGGGGGCGCGCCGGGGAGGGGTACTGGCCGAAGGGGTCGATCCGCCGGGACGAGGACGGTGCCCTGCTCGCACACCACCCCGGGCTCGGCCGTCTCCGCCTCGCCGCGGAGACCGCTCCGGCCGCCCTCCTGCTCACCGAGAACGAGACCAACGCCGAGCGCCTCTTCGGAGCGCCCAACCCCAGCCCTTATGTGAAGGACGCCTTCCACCGCTACCTGATCGAGGGGCGGAGCGACGCCGTCAATCCGGCGGCGGAGGGGACCAAGGCCGCCTTCCTCTACCGGCTCGACCTGCCGCCGGGCGGAGAGGCCGTCCTATGCTTCCGGCTGACCGCGGAGGGGAGCTGGGCACCGAAGGCCTTCGGCGATGATTTCAGCCGGATCTTCGAGACGCGCATCGCTGAGGCGGACGCTTTCTACGCGACGCGGGTCGAGCCCGGCCTCTCCGAGGACGGCAGGCGGATCGCCCGGCAATCGTTCGCGGGGCTCTTCTGGTCCAAGCAGCTCTACCACTTCGTGGTGAAGGACTGGTTGGAAGGGGATCCCAGCCAGCCGCCGCCCCCGGCGGAGCGGTGGAACGGGCGCAACGCCAACTGGCTCCATCTCCACAGCCGGGACGTGATCTCCATGCCCGACACCTGGGAGTACCCCTGGTGGGCGGCCTGGGATCTCGCCTTCCACATGCTGGTCTTCGCCAAGACCGACCCCGAATTCGCCAAGGAGCAGCTCCTGCTGCTGCTGCGCGAGTGGTACATGCACCCCAACGGCCAGATCCCGGCCTACGAGTGGGCCTTCTCGGACGTCAATCCACCCGTG
>JAICSG010000762.1 GCA_025937035.1 Thermoanaerobaculia bacterium
AACGGCGTGCTGGAGCCGCCGCTCGCCTTCACCGAGCTCCACCTGACCTTCGAGAACCCTCGCGACCAGCGGATCGAGGGGCGCTTCCGCATCTCCCTGCCGCCCGGCGCCGCGCTCAGCCGCTTCGCCATGAAGAACGACTCCGGCTGGCAGGAAGGGGAGGTGGTGGAGCGCCAGCGGGCCCGCGTGGCCTACGAGGACTTCCTCCACCGCCGGCAGGACCCGGCCCTCCTGGAGCAGGAGGCGGGCAACGAATTCTCCGCCCGCGTCTTCCCCATCCCGGCCCGCGGACGCAAGGAGATCATCGTCTCCTACTCGCACGCCCTGCCGCGCGCGGACCAGCCCTACGTCATCCCCCTCCACGGCCTCTCCGCGATCGGCCGGCTCGACCTCCGGGTCTTCCTCGGCGGCCGGCCCGCCAGCGGCGCGCCGTCGAGCAACCTGGGCGGCGAGGTAAGCGAGCGCCGGGTGGTCGAGCTCCACAAGCAGGACTGGACCCCCGACCGCGACTTCGAGATCGGCCAGGACCGCGTCAATCTTCCTGGAAAAGCGCGCGCCGGGCTCCGCCACGACAACCTCGCCGTAGTGCGCGTGGAGGCCCCCGTCGAGGCCGTCCCGCAGGAGATCTCGGGTCTCTACGTGCTGGTCGATTCCAGCGCCTCGCGCGCCCTGGGCTACGCCGCCCAGATCCGCCTTCTCAGCGATCTGATCACCGGCCTGCGCGACGGCTCCGGGGCCGCGACGCCGGTCGGGGTCGCCGCCTTCGATCAGGAGGTGGTATCCATCTTCGAGGGCCCGGCCTCCGAATTCGGCGGCACCGAGACCCGGGCTCTCAAGGACCGACGGCCTCTGGGCGCCTCCGATCTCCATCAGGCCCTCACCTGGCTCGATCAACGGCTGGCCCGGAGCAACGGCAAATATCCCCGGGTCCTGCTGATCACGGACGGCGTCGCCACCGCCGGCGAGACCGGCACGGGCGAGCTCAAGGCGGCCGTCCATGCCCTCGGCTCCCACGGCGTCGAGCGCCTGGACGTGCTGGCCGTGGGCGGCCTGCGCGACGAGACGGTGCTGCGCGAGCTGACCACCGGCAATCTCAAGCACGACGGCCAGCGGATCGACGGCGCCGCCCCCCTGGCAGAGATCTCCCGCCGGCTGACCCTCGCCTGCCGCTCCGGCATCCAGGTGAAGATCGACGGCGCGGCCTGGAGCTGGCCCGAGACCCTGGACGGCGTCCAGCCCGGCGACGAGGTCCTGGTCTACGCCGATCTCCCGGCCGATCGGCCGTTGCGCCTCACCCTGGACGGCCGCGAGGCCAGGCTCGGCGAGATCGCGGCCACCGAGCGCCCCCTGCTCCAGCGCGCCTGGGCGCAGGCCCGTATCGATCGTCTGATCCACCTGCGCGACACCGCTCCGGCCGGCGACGAGGACCTCCGCCGGGCCCTCACCCTCCAGATCACCGAGGTGAGCGTCAAGAACCGGGTGATCAGCCCCTACACCGCCATGCTGGTGCTGGAGACCGAATACGACTACGCCCGCTTCGGCCTCGACCGCCGGGCGCTCGCCGACATCCTCACCGTGGGCCCCGGCGGGCTGGAGGTGCTGGCCCGAAGGGGGGCCGACCTCCCGCGCGTCGCCCAGCCGGTCGACACCTTCAAGCGGGAAGATCCCGCGCTCCAGTCCCTCGGCTACGTCGCGGGGGGAACGGGAACGGTCGCTCAGCCGGTCGACGTGCCCGCCCCCGGAGCCGTCGAGGAAGGTGTCGAGGGCGGAGTCGCCGGCAGCGTGGCGGGTGGAGTCGCCGGCGGTGTGGTCGGTGGAACCCCCACGGGCGTGGTGGGCAGCGCGCCGGCGGCGCCTGACGAGGCGCCTCTCCGGAGGACGGCCGGGGCTCCGCCTCCCCCGGTCCCGTCGTCCGTGCCGCCGCCGCCCCCCCGGGTCGCGCCGCCCGCCGGCTTCCAGGAGAGGATCGCCGTCACGCGCCCCCGGCCGGAACGCGAGGAGGAAGAGAAAGAGGCGCGGACCCCACCCTACACCGGCCGCTTCGCCGAGGTGAAGGAGCACCTGGCCGCTGGCCGCGTGTCCAAGGCCCGCGAGATCGCCGAAGCCTGGAGCGCCGAATCCCCGGGCGACGTTCTGGCCCTCTTGGCCCTGGGCGAAGCCTGGGAGGCGGCCGGCGAGCGCAAGGCCGCGGCCCGCGCCTACGGCTCCCTGATCGACCTCTTCCCCAGCCGCGCCGACCTCCGGCGGCTGGCTGGCGAGCGCCTCGAGCGGCTGGGCCAGGACGGGCTGACCCTGGCGATCGACACCTACCGCAAGGCCGTCCTCGACCGCCCGGACCACCCCTCCGGCCACCGCCTCCTCGCCTGGGCCCTGCTCCGCGCCGGCCGCTACGAGGAGGCCTTCGCGGCCCTGGAAGAGGGGATCGAGCAGCGCTATCCGGGCGGCCGCTTCCTCGGCGTCGACCGCGTCCTGCGCGAGGACCTCGGGCTGATCGGCGCGGCCTGGCTGCGCGCCGAGCCTGGAAAGCGGGAGCAGGTGCTCGACCGCCTCCGCGCCCACGAGGCCCACCTGGAGACCGGCCCCTCCGTGCGCTTCGTCCTCACCTGGGAGACCGACGCCAACGACGTCGACCTCCACGTCTGGGACCGCAAAGGAGGCCACGCCTACTATCAGCAGAAGACCCTCCCCTCCGGCGGCGAGCTCTACGCCGACGTGACCACCGGCTACGGCCCCGAATGCTTCACCGTGCGAAACCCCGAGGACCGCGCCGCCGCCCCCTACCGCCTGGTCGCGCACTACTACAACCGCGGCCCCATGGGCTACGGCATGGGAACCGTCCAGATCGTCCGCCACGACGGGACAGGCGGCCTCACGGTCGAGCCGCGGCCGTTCGTGGTGATGACCGATCAGGCGATGGTGGAGCT
>JAICSG010000420.1 GCA_025937035.1 Thermoanaerobaculia bacterium
GCCCGAAATGACCGCGGAGGGCGGCGAGGAGGGGGAGGGCTCGTCGAGCCTGCTGCCCGAGTCCTGGCAGGTCCACCTGCCGATCTTCGACGGGCCTCTCGATCTGCTGCTCCATCTGATCAAGCTCAACCGGGTGGAGATCACCGACATCCCGGTGGCCACCATCTGCGACCAGTTCCACGCCTACCTCCAGCTCATGGAGGTGCTGAACCTGGACGTGGCCGGCGAGTACGTCTACGAGGCGGCGCTGCTGATCCATCTCAAGTCCAAGATGCTGCTGCCGCGCCCGCCCAGGGCGGAGGGGGAGCCCGAGGAGGACCCGCGCCAGGAGCTGGTCGACCGCCTGCTCGAATACCGGCGCCTCAAGGAGGTCGCGCAGTCCTTCGCGGAAGTGGACCGGCTGCGCATGGGGATCTGGACCCGCAAGCCCCAGCCTCTCCCCACGCTTCCCGAGGACGAGGAGCAGACGATCGACTTGGGCGAGGTCTCGCTCTTCGACCTCCTGGGGGCCCTGAAGACGGCGCTCGTGCGCTACGACCGCGAGCATCCGCCGCCGATCCAGCTCTCCCTGGAGGCCTACTCGGTGCGCGGGCAGTTCGACCGGCTGCTGAGCTTCCTCGACGCCGGGCACCCCTACGATCTGATCGAGGACCTCAAGACGCGCACCTGCCGGGCGGAGGCCATCGCCACCTTCCTCGCCGTGCTGGAGCTGGCGCGCCTCAACCTGATCCGGGTCCATCAGACCGAGAGCGGTGACATCCTGCTCTACCGCACCACGCGCGAGCTGGGGGATGTCGACCGGGAGGCGATCGGCGTATGACCGAGCGGAGCGAAATGGAGGCGGCTCTGGAGGCGATCCTCTTCGTCTCCTCCGAGCCGGTGCCGCGGACCAAGCTCCTGGAGCTGTTCGAGGAGGAGGAGCGCGAGCAGGCGGCCGAGGCGCTGGAGGCGGTGCTCGCCCGTTACGCGGGAGAGGACCGCGGCGTGCTGGTGGAGGACGTGGCCGGCGGCGTGCGCCTGGCGACCCGTCCGGAGGTGGTAGGCTGGCTGCGCCGCTTCTTCGACGTCTCGGGAGGCAACAAGCTCTCGATGGCGGCCCTGGAGACCCTCGCCATCATCGCCTACCGCCAGCCGATCACCGGCCCCGAGATCCAGGAGCTGCGCGGCGTCAGCGCCGCCGGGGTGCTCAAGACCCTGCTGGAGCGGCGGATGGTGCGCATCGTGGGCCGCAAGGAGGTGGTGGGCAAGCCCTTCCTCTACGGCACCACGCGGGAGTTTCTCGTCCACTTCGGCCTCAACAGCCTGAAGGACCTGCCGCCGCTGGAGGAGCTCGAGGAGAGCTTCGGCTCGGGCGACGCCAGCGAGATAGCCCGCCTCGCCGAGATGGCGGGGATCTCTCCGGCGGGCGGCGAGGAAGCCCCGGTCGGCGAGGATCGCGAGGAGGCCTTCCTGCGCGAGGTGGCGGAGCTGGAGGAGCGGGAGGCCGAGCCGTGAGCGAGGAGCGCATCCAGAAGATCCTGGCCCGCGCCGGGGTCGCCTCGCGCCGCAAGGCCGAGGAGCTGATCGAGCAGGGGCTCGTCACCGTCAACGGCCAGGTGGCCGGGCTGGGAGACAAGGCGGACCCGGAGCGCGACGCCATCAAGGTGGACGGCAAGCGGGTGCAGCCGGCCTCCCAGGAGCACCGCTATCTCCTCCTCAACAAGCCCAAGGAGGTGATGTCCACCGTCTCCGACCCGGAAGGCCGGAAGACCGTGATGGACTTCGTGCCGCCGGGGATGCGCAAGGCCCTGGTCCCCGTGGGCCGCCTCGACTACAACACCGAGGGGCTCCTGCTGCTGACCGACGACGGCGAATTCGCCCAGCGGATCGCCCACCCCCGTTACGGCAGCACCAAGACCTACGAGGTCAAGGTCAAGGGGACGCCCGCCGAATCGCAGCTCGACCGCCTGCGCAACGGCGTGCTGATCGAGGGCAAGCGCACCGCTCCGGCCAGGATCACCGCCCGCAACCCCTTCAAGCCGCTGGGGGGACGCCGCCGGGGAGAGCCGGAGAGCGACAACTCCTGGTGGATCGTCGAGATCACCGAGGGGCGCACCCGCCAGATCCGCGAGATGTTCTTCCAGATCGGCCACCCCGTGCAGAAGCTCCGCCGGGTGGCGATCGGCCCTCTCCGCGATCCCGAGCTGCCGGTGGGTGCCCTGCGGGAGCTCACCGACCAGGAGGTCCGCAGGCTCCTGAAATCCGCCCGCGCGCCGGAGGAGAAGAAACCGGCTCCGAAGAAGGCCGCTCCGGCCAGGAAGGCCGCGCCGCCGAAGCGGGCCGCCGCGAAGAAGGTGACCCCGGTCCGCAAGGCGGCCCGCAGACCTAAGGGGGCGCGATGAGCCATCACCCGCTGATCGTGGCCATCGACGGTCCTTCCGGCGTGGGCAAGAGCACCGCGGCGCGGCGGCTGGCGCAGCGGCTGGGGGTCCCCTTCCTCGACACCGGCGCCATGTACCGGGCGATCGGCCTCAAGGTGCTGGAGAGCGGCGTCGATCCGCTCGACCGCGAGGACGTGATCGCCATCGCCAGCGAGGCCGACGTGCGGCTGGGCCGCCGGGAGGACGGCAGCTTCGAGGTCCTGCTCGACGGCGAGTCGGTGGAGCCGCGCATCCGCACGCCCGAGGTGGGGGAGGCGGCCTCGGCGATCGCCTCTTACCCGGAGGTGCGCCAGCGCATGGTCCTCCTCCAGCGGGACGCCGCGGAGCACTTCGGCGCCGTCCTTGAGGGGCGGGACATCGGCACGCGGGTCTTCCCGGACACTCCGTTCAAGTTCTTCCTCGACGCCCGCTCGGACGTCCGCTTCAAGCGCCGCTACGAAGAGCTGACCGCCGCCGGCCGTCCGGTCACCTTCGACGAGGTCGTGGGCGAGATCAGCCGCCGCGACCTGCGCGACAGCACCCGCACCGACTCCCCCCTGACCCGCGACGCCTCCTACACCTTCATCGACTCCTCGGACCTGTCGATCGATCAGGTGGTGGAGAAGATGGCGGCGGAGATCGGGCGGCGGGGGTAGCCCTCCCGGGCAACCATCTTGCACCTCCTTCCCCCGGACCGGCGGCCGGGCCGCCGGCCTCCACCCCAGGAATGACTACCGAGAAGGAGGATCCGATGGGTCTGATCGATTTCGTCAAGAACGTGGGCCACAAGCTCGACCTTGGTCTCCACAACCAGTCCCAGGGCCAGCACCCCCAGAATCCCGCCCAGGCGGCTCCCCAGGCCGCCCAGGGCCCTTCCCAGCAGCAGGTCGCCCAGCTTCAGGAGAAGCAGAAGGAGACCGCGCTCGCCAACCTCGTCAACCAGATGGGCTTCAAGGTCCAGGACCTGTTCATCGACGTCGAGGGGGACAAGGTCACGGTCAAGGGCAAGGTCGACAGCCAGGAGGAGAAGGAGAAGATCGTCCTGCTGCTCGGCAACAGCGAGGGGATCGGCTCCGTGGACGACCAACTCCAAGTGGCCAATCCCGAGCCGGCGGCCCAGTACTACGATGTCAAGTCGGGGGACAACCTCTCCAAGATCGCCAAGCAGTTCTACGGCGACCCCAACAAATACAACCTGATCTTCGAGGCCAACCGGCCGATGCTCAAGAACCCGGACGCCATCTTCCCCGGGCAGAAGCTCCGCATCCCGGCCGCCGCGGCGGTCCACGCCTGAAGCCTTGGGGGGGCGGCCCCACGCGGCCGCCCTGTCTCTATTTTGTCTCGGCCTTCAGGGGCACGAACCGGGGCTCCGAGACGGCCTTGCCGTCGAAGACCCGCAGCACCAGCCCGGACCCCTGGGCCGTGGCCGCGCAGCCGGTGAGGAGGAGCCAGGCGTCCCCCTTGGGGACCAGGATCTGCGTGATGCCCAGCTTCTCGCCGCTCTTGGTCTTCACCTCGCCGGGGATCTCCGTCAGCTTGAGCCAGTCGCCGCTCGGAGTCAGGCGCGAGAGGACGATCTTCTCCTCCGAGGGGACCCGGTGGTCGAACCAGACCAGGCGGAGCGCGCCGCGGTGGTCGCCGAAGGGGAAATCCACCCAGTAGTCCTTTCCCTGCCGCCAACTGCCGACCACGTCCTGGATGCCCCAGGGGGTCCAGGTCGAGCGGCGCCAGGTCTTCCCGGAGTCGCCCGAGAGATAGACCACGCCGTCGCCCGAGACGTAGGCCGCCGAGGTGCCGGTCAGCGCGATGAGCTGACCCCGCCGCTCGACCTTGATCCCCGGCAGGCCGCTCACCCAGGTCTCCGGCGGACCGGAGGCGGAGAAGAGCCCCGTGCCGGTGAGGACGCCGTCCTTGCGCTGCGGAGCGGGGAGCGCCGGGGGCTGGCCCACGGCGGCCACCACCATCGATCCCCGGCTCCGCCAGTCCCGCCCCTCGTAGCGGAAGGCCCAGGCCTGCTCCTGGCCGGCCGTGCCGCTCACGCCGTGGAGGAGGAACCAGGGGGCCCCGGTCTGGTCGTAGGTGGGGTCCGCGGTCGAGGCGGTGGGCGCGGAGAGGGAGTCGCCCAGGGGCTCCCAGGTGCCCGCGCTCCAGCGGACCGGCTGGATACAGGAGGGCCCACACGGGATGGCGGCGACCACCGGTCCCGGCCCCACCGAGCCGCCGTAGCGCCCCTTGGGGTCGTCCGGCCAGGCGCGAGCCTCC
>JAICSG010000494.1 GCA_025937035.1 Thermoanaerobaculia bacterium
CTCCGCTCGGCAAGGAGCTGAAGCCCGTGAGCTTGGGATACACCGCCGACCTGAACGACTATTCCTCGGACGCCCCGAAGCCCCGGCGCGTCGGCCGCATCAGTCATCGGCGGCAAGATCCCAACAACGGAGACAACCAGATCGATATCCGGGTCCCTCATGTCGACGAGAGACCCTGGCAGATCAAGCTCAAGGCAAAAAAGGGGACCGGGATCGAATTCCATGCCTGGATCGAGCAGGACGACCAGGGCCTCTCCTCTTTCGGGGGAGAGGCGGACCCCCTCTACACGTTGGGCTCGATCAGTTGCAGCGACGCGACTCTGACGGTGGGAGCCTTCGACACCGCCAACGGCGCGTGCCTGGGCCGCCCTTTCGAAGCCACCTCGGCAGGACCGACCCGGCGGGTCCCCCTCGCGGAGATAAAAAAGGCGAAGGGAAAGCTGGACAAGCCCGATCTGAGCGCACCCGGCGTGAGGATCGTGGCGGCCAGCGCGCAGGGAGGAGCTACCGTCATGTCTGGTACCAGCATGGCCGCCGCGCATGTCACCGGTCTGGTGGCCCTCGTCTTCCAGCTCGCGCTACGGTCCGGCATAGGCCGGCTCACCTTCTCCCAGATTCGTGATCTCCTGCTCAAGACCAACAAAGAGAAAAAGCCCTTGGCATTGGACCTGGAGGAAGACCCCTTCCATCCCGATCTCCAGGTACAGTTCGGCGGCGGCAAGATCAACGGTACAAAGTGCATGGAGCAGGTCCTGGATCAGAATCCCGATTCGGTGGCCATCGAGCTCCAGCCCATTCCCGCCTCCGCGGCTCAACAGCCGAGCACCCCTTCTTCTGGAGCGCCCCAGCAGCCAAACACCACTCCTGCTGGAGCACCCGGGACGACCGCCCCGCCAGTGGATCCGAGCGATCCGGCCAAGCTCAACGATTTGCTCAATCTTATCAAGGGAAATTTTCTCATCCACTCGAACAACGGCTTCGGCGAGATGGCGAGCCTCACTCAATTCATGAAAGATCGCATCCAAAACAAGAAAGGGTTCCGGATTTCGGTAGGGCCTCTGAGCTAAGCGATCGCAGATGGCTCCTCCCCCTCCGGGAGGAGCCCTGCGCCCTCTCCTCCGCTGGGTCTCCCCTCTCTTTCCGCGGTCGCGCCCACTGGGAGGGGAGAGTGTGCCCACTGCTGGGGCGAGAGCGCCCTCTGGTTTTTCGCTCGGCCCTAGCAGAGGGGAAAGACAAAAAACGAGAGGGCGGATATCCCCCTCCAGTGGGGCCGGACGCGAAACCAGAGGGCGGAGCGGGCGGTCCGGAGGGCGAGGCTCCGGAATCACTCCAGCGGCGGGTGGTACGCCAGGCAGCCGCCGATCCAGGTCTTCTCCTTGTTGAAATCGACCCCCATCATCCTCCCCTTGCTCATGCGAACGAGGTTGTTGATCAGCCGGGGGCGGTCCTTCCAGACGAACATCATGCGGACCTCGGCCTTGGCGGGCTCGTCCAGGGTCTCGATGAAGGGCGCGTAGTCGACCCGGCGCTGGAGGATGAAATTCTCGGGGTCCGGCAATGAGCGCAGGCGCTCAGGCGCGGGGCCCAGCTCGACCCCCAGGCCGGCGAAGGAGAAGAGCGGCTTCAGAACGTAATTCTCCAGGTCCGCGGGAAGCTCTTTCAGATCGCTCACGAACCAGGTCGGCGGGCAGTAGCGGCTATGGATGAAGGGCAGCGAGAACTTGCTGATCTTGAGATACCAGTTGGGGTGGCCCACCCAGGTGACATCCTTCAGGTCCCGGTGAAAAATGTGGGAGAGGTCGAGACCCTTGCGCTCCACCTCGTCGAAGATCACCCGGTTGTAGATCCGGTGGATGGGCACCTCCCGGCCTGCCTGCGGATAGAACAGGCGGCCGTTCCTTTCGATCACCTCCCGCGCGTCGACGATCGGAATCCCCAGGAGCTTGCGGGTGGCGTGGAAGTCGATCCGCGTCTTCTGATGCTCGGGATCGATCTCCAGGAGGACCACCGTCTCGGGATCGGCGTCCGCGATGATCACCTCCCGTAGCACGTCCGGATAAGTCTCCGAGGTGAGCCCTCCGAAGTAAGGGGCCCAATCGCCCGGGATCGCCGGGAAATGAGAGCGGAATTCCCTTTCGAGCAGCCATTGGAAACCATACAGCGAGGGGAACCCCTGGAGCTCGATGAGCCGGGGGCTGAGCTCGCCGTCCTCCCCTCGCACGATGGCGAAGTCGACCTGTAGGAAGACCGTATGCCCCTCGTCCCCCGGCACGTTGAGATGGGGTGGCACGGCGCGGCCGGCCTGCCGCAGGTATCCGTCCGAGGTGACGATCTCCATCACCTCGTGGGCGGCCTCGACCAGCTCGCGGGTCAGCCTTTCGGAGAGGAAGATCGGGGTCTCGGAGACCCGGAAATCCACGGGACAGCCCGCGTCCCGCTCGAGGTCGCGGAGCATCTCCTGGTAGCGCTGCCCGATGAATTGAGAGTTGTAGGCGCGGCGGATCTCGGGAACCATCGGGCGGCGCTCACTCCAGACCGTGGTGGGTTTCCTGCACGATGTAGTCGACCACCCGGCGGACGTCGTTGGTGGCCTCGAAGACCGCGATCTGGCGGTCCGCCCCGGTCCCCATGCGTAGGATCTCGTGAATGTATTGGATCTCTTCGCGGCTGCCGAGCTCGTCCACCACGTCGTCGATGAAGGCCAGGAGCTCGTGGATCAGCGCCACGCAGTCCACCTCCTCCTGCTTGCCGAAATCGATCAGCTTTCCCTTTATGCCGTGGCGGGCCGCCCGCCATTTGTTCTCGTTGAGCAGCAGGCGGCGGTAGAGGCGGAAGCCGAGGTTCTGACGGATCAATTTATAGAGCTTGACGGTGACCGCCTGGATCAACGCCGCCAGCGCGATCGTCTCGTCCACCCGCATGGGCACGTCGCAGATGCGGTATTCGAGCGTATTGAAGAACGGGTGCATCCGGATGTCCCACCAGATCTTCTTGGCGTTGTCGATGCACCGGGTCTTGATCAGCAGCTTGATGTAGTTCTCGTACTCCGAGAGGCTGGTGAAGTGGTCCGGGATGCCGGTGCGCGGGAAGCGGTCGAAAATCTTGCTGCGGAAGGATTTCAGGCCCGTGTTCTGCCCCTGCCAGAAAGGAGAGTTGGTCGACAGGGCGAAGATGTGCGGCAGGAAGTAGCGGGCGGCGTTCATGATGTGGATCGCCAGCTCGCGATCCTCGATGCCGACGTGGACGTGGAGGCCGAAGATCAGGTTGGCCCGCGCGATCTGCTGGAGGTCCTCGACGATCTCGTGATAGCGCTGGTTGTCCGTGATGAGCTGGTCCTGCCAGTGGGCGAACGGGTGGGTGCCCGCCGCCGCGATGGTCAGGCCGTTGCGCGCCGCCAGCTTGGACAGGTCGCGGCGCAGGGCCACCATCTCGCGGCGGGCCTCCTTGATGTCCCGGCAGATGTTCGTCCCCACCTCGATGACCGACTGGTGGAGCTCGGGCTTGAGCTGATCCGCCAGGGTGTGCTCGTCATCGAGGAGGTATTGGACGTGCGAGCGAAGATCGCGCGTCTCCGGATCGATGAGCTGGAACTCCTCCTCGATCCCCAGCATGAACAGCTTCGCGTCGCTCATGGAGGTCTACTCCTTGGGTAAGAGGGCCTCGGCCACCGCGCCCACCGTGGCGCCCACCGTACCGACCGCAGTCGCCACCACGTTTCCCACCACGGACCCGATCGCCGGAACCGGCGGCGCCGCGGCCTCCTGGACGAACCGCCCCCAGCGCAGGTTGTTCCCACCCTCGACGTGCTGCTGCGCCTTGCGGATCACCATGTCGGCCGCCTTCTCCACGATCCAGGAGAAGTTGTCGTCGCCGATCGAATTGCGGTCGGCGTCCGGCGCCGGGTTGCAGAAGTCGATGGCATAGGGGATGCCGTCGCGCACCGCCATCTCGACCGTGTTGAAGTCGTAGCCGAGCCAGACGTTGAGGGCCATCACGTCGTCGTGGACCTTCTGCAGCAGGGCCGGATCGACCGGCGGGCCGTTGCGCACGTAGCGCAGGTGGAACGGCTGCTTGGGGTCGTACTGCATGATGTGAATGTCCTTGCAGTCGAGCGCGTAGCAGCGGAAGTATTCCTTGAAGACGATCTCCTCCTGGAGCATCATC
>JAICSG010000447.1 GCA_025937035.1 Thermoanaerobaculia bacterium
ACGCGGTCGACCTCGCGGTGCGGCTGGCGCTGGCGATCGGCTGCGAGGTGCGCGAGACGTCGGTCTTCGCCCGCAAGAGCTACTTCTATCCGGACCTCCCCAAGGGGTACCAGATCAGCCAGTACGACCGCCCGCTGGCTGAAAACGGCCTGCTCCCCCTCTCGCAATCCGACAAGGGAGTGCGCATCGAGCGCCTCCACCTGGAGGAGGACGCCGGCAAGCTCCTCCACGAGGCGCCGGGAGGCGGCGCGCTGCCGGGGCAGAGCCTGGTGGATTACAACCGCTGCGGCGTGCCGCTGGTCGAGATCGTCTCGCGGCCCGACATGTCGAGCGCCGCCGAGGCCCAGGACTATCTCCAGACCCTCCACCAGCTCCTCCTCTACACGGAGACCAGCGACGGCAACATGGAGGAGGGGAGCCTGCGCTGCGATGCCAACGTCTCGGTGCGCCGGCGGGGCGAGACGAAGCTGGGCACCAAGACCGAGGTCAAGAACGTCAACTCCTTCCGCAACGTCGCCCGGGCGATCGAGCACGAGATCGAGCGCCAGATCGCCCTCCTCGAATCCGGCGGCCGGGTGATGCAGGAGACGCGGAGCTTCAACGCCGACACCGGCACCACCAAGCTGATGCGCAGCAAGGAGGAGGCGCACGACTACCGCTACTTCCCCGAGCCGGATCTGCCGCCCCTGGTGGTGGCGCCGGAGCGGATCGCGGAGATCCGCGCCGCCCTGCCGGAGCTGCCCTGGCAGCGGCGGGCCCGCTTCGTCTCCCAATACGGCCTGCCGGCCGCCGACGCCCAGGTGCTCACCGGCTCGCGCGAGCTCGCCGGCTACTACGAGGCGGCGGTGGCGGCGCTCCCCGGCAATCCCAAGGCGATCGCCAACTGGGTGCAGGGGGAGGTGCTGCGCGACGTCAAGGAGCGCAAGGTGGAGCTCATCCGTACCATCCCGCCCGGGAGCCTCGCCGCCCTGGTGGGCATGGTGGACGCGGGGAAGATCTCGAACAGCGCCGCCAAGGAGGTCTTCGCGGCGGTGGCCTCCGCCGGCGAAGGAGGGGAGGACCCGGCGGCGGCGGTCGAGCGGCTGGGGCTGGCGCAGGTCTCGGACAGCTCCCAGATCGAGCGCTGGATCGAGGAGGTTCTGGAGGGGAATCCCGCGCAGGTGGCGCAGTACCGGGCCGGCAAGGCACAGGTGGTGGGCTTCCTGGTCGGCCAGGTGATGAAGCGCTCGGGCGGCCGCGCCGAGCCGAAGACGGTGCAGCAGCTCATGCGGCAGGCCCTGGAGCAGGAGCCGGTCCGCGAGTAGGCCGCCGGCGCTTCCGCCTTGATCCAGTTCTTCCACGTCAGCAAGAAGTATCCGGGGGGCCAGGCGGCCCTCGACGAGGTGACGTTCGACATCCCCCGCGGCCAATTCGTCTTCCTGACCGGCGCCAGCGGGGCGGGCAAGACCACTCTGCTGCGGATGATCTTCCGCGAGGAGGTGCCGACCTCGGGGCAGATCCTGGTCAACGGCCGTAACGTCTCGGCCATCCCCCGCAGCAAGATCCCCTACCTGCGGCGGACGATCGGCGTGGTCTTCCAGGACTTCCGGCTGATCGCCCGCAAGACGATCTTCGAGAACGTCACCTACCTGCCGCAGGTGCTGGGGGTCGATCTCCAGGAGCAGAAGAAGCTGGCCTATCAGGCGCTGCGCCGGGTGGGGCTGGCCCACCGCCTGAACGCCTTCCCGCCCGAGCTCTCCGGCGGCGAGCAGCAGCGGGTGGCCATCGCCCGGGCGCTGATCAACGATCCGGACATCCTGATCGCCGACGAGCCCACCGGCAACCTCGACCCGGACCTCTCGCGGGAGATCCTGCGCCTCTTCCTGGAGGTCAACCTGCGGGGGACCACGGTGATCCTGGCCACCCACGACCGCGACACCATCCAGCGGGTGGGCCGCCGCGTGCTCACGCTCGACCATGGCCGGCTGGCCAACGATCAGGAGCTCATCGGCACCGATCCCCCCGCTCTCGATCCTCTGGCTGCCGAGGCGCCGCAGGTTCCGGAGGAGCTCATCCCCGCCCCCGAGCCGCCGCCCGAGGAGACCGCCGGTTGAGCCTCCTCAAGGCGCTCCGCTACTTCTTCCGCGAGGCGGGGGTCAACCTGCTGCGGGGCTGGAAGGTAAGCCTGCTGGCGGTGCTCACCATCGCGGTGAGCCTGTTCATCGGCGGCGCCTTCCTGCTGGTGAGCGACAACCTGGAGTCGTCGGTCGAGCGCTGGCGGGGGGAGATGCGGGTGGTGATCTATCTCAAGCCGGAGACTCCGGAGGCGGACCTGCGCCGGCTGGCCGCCGAGGCGGCGCGGGCGCCGGGAGTGCGCTCGGTCGAGCCGGTCACCGCGGCGGCGGCCCGCAAACGCTTCCAGGAGGTCTTCCCCAGCCTCTCGAACCTGGTCGCCGGCTGGCAGGAGGAGCCGCTGCCGGCCTCCCTGGAGATCGGGCTCGATCCGCGGACGGCCGGAAACGCGCCGGGGCGCGAGGCCTGGCTCGCCTCCTGGCGGACCCGCCCCGAGGTGTCTCTGATCGACGACGACCGGGAGTGGCTCGGCCAGCTCGCCACGGCCGTGGCGGTGGTGCGGACGGTGGGGGTGGCCCTGGTCGCGGGCCTCCTCGGGGCGGCGATCTTCACCATCGCCAGCGTCATCCGGCTGACCGCCTACCTCCACGCCGAGGAGATCGGGATCATGCGGCTGGTAGGGGCGACCGAGCTCTACATCCGCGCGCCCTTCTACGTCGAGGGGCTGCTCCAGGGGGTGATCGGCGGGCTGCTCGCGAGCGGCGCCCTCTGGGCCGGCTACCAGCTCCTCCACGCGCGGGGCGGGGGATCGCTCTTCTCCAGCGTCCTGGCCCTCGATTTCCTGGGAGCCCAACAGGTAGCCTTCCTGATCCTGCTCGGCGGGGCCGCCGGACTGTTCGGCGCGGTGGTCTCGCTGCGCCGGGAGGCGTTATGAAGTCCTGGTACCAGCTCTTCAAGCTCTGGTGGCTCGCCGTCCTGCCGCTCACCAAGGACGCGATCCACATCTACATCGGCTTCGTCGGCCTGCTGATCGGGCTGCTCGTCTTCCGGCGGCGCCTGTCGTCCTACCAGGCGCTGATCCCCGGCTTCCTGGTCTCGCTGCTGCTGGAGGTCTTCGATCTGCGGGACGGCTACAGCGTGGGGGCGAGCGTGCACGACATCATCAACACCAACCTGATACCGTTCGTGCTGGTGACGCTCGCCCGCCTCCAGACCTTCAACTTCTAGCGCTTCTAGGAGGAGATCGGGGCGGACTGCCGGGGCTCGCCGCGGTGGCTCGCCTCGATGAGGAGCTGCGAGAGCACGGCGGGATCGACCGGCTTGACCAGATAGCGGTCGAAGCCGGCCTGGAGCGCCCGCCGGCGGTCCTCGGGCTGGCCGTAGCCGGTCATGGCGATGAGGGAGATCTCGCTGCCGCTGAGGATCGAGCGGATGCGGCGGGCCACCTCGTTGCCGTCCATCCCCGGCAGGCCGATGTCGACCAGAGCCACCTCGGGGCGGACGGAGAAGGCCATCTCCACCCCCTCCTGGCCGTTGCCGGCCACCGACACCTGGTGTCCCCAGATCTCCAGCAGCTCGCGCAACGACTCGCGGCCGTCCTCGTTGTCCTCCACCACCAGGATGTGGAGGCCGGCCGGGGGCTTCATCAACGGGATGGTGCCCGTCGCCGGAGCCCGGCGCGATGACTTCCGGCGATCCTCCGAGAGCAGGGGGAACCGCACGACGAACTCGCTCCCCTTCCCCGGGCCATCGCTCCGCGCCTCCACCTGGCCGCCGTGCATCTCCACGAGGCTGCGCACCAGCGGCAGGCCGAGCCCCAGCCCCCCCTCGGAGCGCTGCCGCGAGCTCTCCACCTGGGCGAACGGCTCGAAGATCGTCTGCAGCATCCCGGGCGAGAGGCCGACGCCGGTGTCGCGCACCCGGAGCACCGCCTCGCCCTTCTCGGTATCCACCCAGACCCACAGGCGCCCCCCGCGCGGGGTGTACTTGATGGCGTTCTGGAGCAGATTGCAGACGACCTGCTCCAGCCGCACCGGATCGCCCATCACCAGGGCGGTCCGCGTCTCGCAGGCGAGGTCGAGGTCGTTGCTGCGGGCGAGCGCCTTCATGCCCAGCTCGGAGAGGCAGCGCTCGGCGACGTCCCGCAGATCGATCGGCCGGCGCTGCAGGCTGATCTTGCCGAGGGTCACGCGCGAGACGTCCAGCAGGTCGTCCACCATGCGCACCAAGTGGCGGGTCTGGCGCATGATGATCTCCCGCTGGCGGACCTCCTGCTCGTCCTGCGAGCCCACCTCGTCGAGCACCCAGAGGGCATTGCGGATGGCGGCCATGGGGTTGCGCAGCTCGTGGCCGAGCATGGCGAGGAACTCGTCCTTGCGGCGGTCGGCGTCGGCCTGGCGCTCGAGCAGGCCG
>JAICSG010000757.1 GCA_025937035.1 Thermoanaerobaculia bacterium
AGGACTTCGGCGGCTCCGCGCCCTACGGCCTGCACGCCGCTGGCGGCAAGGTCTACTTCCTCGCTTATGACGGGAGCGGCTACGGGGTGTGGGTGAGCGACGGCACCGAGGCGGGCACGTCGCCGGTGCTCGACGGGATCCCTAAGCCTCCGCCGAGCTCCATCCCGCCGCAGATCCTGGCGGCGGCCGACGTGGGTGGCCGGCTCTTCTTCACCTCTCTCTTCGCGCCCGACAGCAACGGGAACGGCGATACCGCGCTCTGGCGCACGGACGGCACGCCGGTGGGCACCGTACGGTTGACCCCCGAGGCCGTGCAGGTCTCCCCCTCCCCCGCTAACGGCGTCGTGGCCGCCGGAAGCCAGGCCTTCTTCATCGCCTCGGATGGCGAGGGGTACGGCCTCTGGGTGAGCGACGGCACGGCGGCGGGCACTCGCGCGGTGGCCGGTCCCGATTCGAGCTTCTTCACCGAGTGGCACCTGACGTCCTTCCAGGGGCGGGTCTTCCTCGCCGTCCCCCTCCGGACGGGGGGCTGGGAGCTCTGGCGGAGCGACGGCACCACCGCGGGCACGGTTCCGGTCAAGACCCTCCCCATGGAGCCCCACGATCTCGTCGAGCATGCCGGCCGTCTCTGGTTCGTCGTCCCAACACCCGGCGAGGGAGATCAGATCTGGAGCTCGGACGGCACGGAGGCCGGCACCACCCCCGCCCATCTCTACGCCGGCTCCCCCGCCTTTTTGGCCTATGAGCTGGTGTCGGCCGGCCCCCGGCTCTTCTTTTGGACCAGCTCTCCTCCCACATCTTCGAGCCTATGGGCGAGCGACGGCACCGCCGCGGGGACGAGCAAGGTCGCCGACGTGAACGTCGACCCCTACGACTTCACCACGCCGGTCTTCTTCAACGGCCAGCTCTTTTTCGACCACCTGATCGGAGGGAGCTTACCCGCCCTCTGGGCGAGCGACGGCACCGCCGCGGGCACCCTTCAGCTCCTCAGCCCCCAGGCTCGCCCGTTCAGTGTTCCCTGCTTCTTCCGCCCCTTCGCCGGCAAGGTCTTCTTCACGACTCATGGCGAGGGCGCCCTCTACCAGACCGACGGCACGCCGGCGGGAACGCTCAAGGTCCTGGACCTGCGCGAGCCGTTCGATTTCACCACCTACTTCGAGCTGGTCCCCGCCGGACCGCGGCTCTTCTTCCGCAAGTGGGACCGCGATCACGGCTCGGAGCTGTGGGCCCTGGAGTGAGGACGGGACCGGCCTACCGCACCCCCAGCAGCTCGACCTCGAAGATCAGCGTGGCGTTCGGCGGGATCACCCCGCCGGCGCCGCGGGCGCCGTAGCCGAGGTTGGCGGGGATGGTGAGCTTCCGCTTGCCGCCCACCTTCATGCCGGCGACCCCCTCGTCCCAGCCGCGGATGACCTGGCCGGCGCCGAGGTTGAAGCTGAAGGGTCCCCGGCCGACGCTGGAATCGAACTTGGTGCCGTTCTCCAGCCAGCCGGTGTAGTGGACGTTGACCGTGTCGCCGGATTTGGCCTCCCGGCCCTCGCCTTGCTGAAGATCGGTGTACTTGAGCCCTGAAGGGGTGGTGACTTCCTGCTGCTCGGGCATGGGCTTCCTCCCAGTCGCCATGGGCCGGGGCCCATCCCCGCCCGACGGGTGAGCTTACCGCACTCCCAGCAGCTCGAATTCGTATTCGAGCATGGAGTTGGGCGGCACCACGCTGCCGACCCCCTGCTTGCCGAACCCGAGCTCGGGCGGAATGCTCAGCCTGCGCTTCCCCCCCACCTTCATGCCCAGGAGCCCTTCGTCCCACCCCTTGATGACGTCGCCGGCGCCGAGACGGAAGGTGAAGGGGTGCTCGCGGTCGCGGCTGGAGTCGAACCTGGTGCCGTTCCTCAGCCACCCGGTGTAGTGGACCTCGATGATCTTGCCGAGCTGGGCCTCCTCCCCCTGGCCGACCTGGAGATCCATGTAGCGGACTCCCGACGGAGTGGCGGGCCACTGCTCCTCCGGGAGAGCCGTGGGCTTCTTGTCCTGGACGGCGGAGGCGGACGGCAGGAGCGGGCCGGCCGCTATCAGGAGCGCGAAAAGGGCGCGCGGAAGGATCGTCTTCGGGTGCCTCATGGGTCGATCTCCCTCAAGGAATCGACTGCCTCGGTTCCGGTATGGAGGACCTGATTGTACGTCAACCCGCCCGCCGGACCACCCTCCCCCCTTTCACCACGGCCGCCACCGGGTTGATCCCGTAGTGGTAGACGAGATGGAGGAGGTTGGGCGCCGCGAGCAGGACCAGATCCGCCCGCTTGCCCGGCTCGACCGAGCCGATCTCGCTCCCCAGCCCTAAGGAGCAGGCGGAATTGAGGGTGGCCGCCGCCAGGGCCTCCTCGATGGTGAGCCCCATCTGGAGCACGGCGAGCAGCACCACCATGGGCATCGACTCGGTGTGGGACGAGCCGGGGTTGCAGTCCGTGGCGAGGGCCACCGGCACCCCGGCCTCGACCAGCCGCCGGGCCGGAGCGTAGTTGCGCTTCATCAGGAAGAAGCTGGTGCCGGGGAGGAGCACGGCGGTCACCCCGGACCGCGCGAGGGCCTCGACGCCGGCCGGCGAGACCGCCATCAGGTGGTCGGCCGAGAACGCCCCCAGGTCCGCCGCCAGCTCGGCGCCCCCGGAATCCACGAACTCGTCCGCGTGGAGGCGGGGGGCGAGACCGTGGCGGACGCCCGCCTCCAGCACCCGGCGCGACTCGGCGGCGGAGAAGACCCCCTCCTCGCAGAAGACGTCGCAGAAGCGGGCGAGCCCGGCCTCGGCCGTGGCGGGGACGATCTCGTCGCAGATCAGATCGACCCAGCGCCCCCGGTCCTGGCGATATTCGGGGGGAAACTCATGGGCGGCGAGCAGGGTGGGGACCAGGTCCACCGGATGGCGCTCGGAGGCCCGGCGGAT
>JAICSG010000794.1 GCA_025937035.1 Thermoanaerobaculia bacterium
ATCGGCGACGTCCACGGCTGTATCGACGAGTTCCGGGAGTTGGTCGGGATGGCCGGCCCGAACGACCGGATCATCCAGCTCGGCGACCTGATGGACCGCGGGCCTGCCCAGGCCGAGTGCGTCCACTTTGCCCGGGAGCGCGGGATCGAAGTGGTCCTGGGCAACCACGACGACAAGCACGTCCGCTGGCGGCGCCACGAGGACGCCCGGCGCGTCACCGGGAAGAAGAACCCGATGCGGCCGCTCCCGCCGCGGGACGCCGAGCAGCACTGCCTCCTCACCGACTCCGACATCGCCTGGCTGGAGTCCCGTCCGGTCATGCTCGCCGCCGGCCGCGACTTCATCGCGGTCCATGCCGGTTTCGAGCCGGGCGTACCGCTCGACCAGCAGGACCCGAAGAAGGTAACCCGGGTCCGCTACGTCGACCCCACCACCGGCTACATGGTCTCTCTTGAAGAGGGTAACCGGGGCGCTCCCGCCGGTTCCGTCCCCGTCCCTCGTCCTGGACCCCGGCGAGCCCCCGTCCTTTCTCTCGGTCCCCGCCCGGCAGGCGTACTACACCTCCCACGTACCCCGGGAACTAGCGTGACCAAGCCCGAATTCCAGGAGGCGGTAAAGGCTGCGCTCGCGAAGGCCGGCGGCGCTTCGTCCGGCTGGCGCGGCCTCTCCGAGACCGATCTGGCGACCGACATCTGGCCGATCGTCCAGAAGGCGCTCGCGGCCGTCCCAGCTAGCCCCAAGGACCCCTGTATCCCATGCGGCGGGAAGGGCTGGATCCAGGTCAGCTCCGGCTACGTGGCCCGCGCGGTCTGCTGGTGCTGCGCGGGGACAGGAAGCGTTATCCCCGAGCGCCTAGAAGCTCTCAATCGGGACGACGAGGAGGGCGACGGATGAAGCCCGGCCCCAACGACCCCCGCCACGCCCGGAGCCTCAACCCAGATTTCTCCCTCTGCGGCCTCCGCCGCTCTACCGGTATCGCCTTCGCCGCCTCGTCTACCCGCGTTACCTGCGAGACCTGCATCCAGCACCGGGCAGAGGGCAGGAACCGCGCGCGCCGCCGCCTCGCCCCCCAGGAGACGCTAGGAGGCCCGCTCCGCTTTCGTGGCCCTCTCCCCCGCTCTTGACCCGAACGCCCAGCCAGCGCTACCGTAGGGGCCGCAGCACCCGCGTACGACCGAGACCGAGGACCGCGTGACGCCGCACCAGGCCGCACCAGGAAAGAAGCCCAAGGGCCGCGTAGGTGGCCTACGCCCCGGCCACCCACCGCCGGGCGGCAAGAGACGGAGCCGCGCCGAGGTCGCCCGCCTCCTGGACGTCTGCGAGGAGGGGGTCCTGCTGGGTCTGCCGCTGTACCAGATCCGCTCCCTCATGGGGAAGGCCATCGGTCGCCCCGGGCCGATCTCCAAGAAGACGGCGTGCGACTACGTCGCCCGGGTCCGCGCCCGCCATGAGGCGAACCCCCTCCCGGACCTCGCCGAAGCCCGCCTGGCCGCCGAGCGCCGCTACCAGAAGATGATCGCCGCCCTAGTAGCCGGGGGGCGGGACAAGAACGCCGCCAAGATCCTGGCCTGGGAGACCAGGCTGGCCGCCCTCCGCGGGATGGACGCGCCCCGGGACAAAGAGGCGATCGAGGCCGCCGCCCTGGCCATCATCCAGGACAAGATCCAGCGGGTCCGCCAAGAGCGGGAGGCCGCAGCTACCCTCCAGGAAGACGCGGAGGCACGGAAGCAGAGGGCGATCGACGTGGCGGAGGTCGTACCTCCGGAAAGGAACGGACATGGATAGGAGCGGATGCGTGGACAGGCCGGCCATGGTGGCTTGTAAGCAATGTGGCGCCAAGGCAGGGGATCCGTGCCGGAAGCCAGAGGAACGAAAGACCGCCCCGTCCTTATCCGAGGTCCGGCGCCTCCGGCGGGACTCCCGGAGCTACGTCGAGCGCTTCGAGCGGGCCAAGGCGGCGTTCCGGCGGGAGCTGGAGGGGGTTCTCCCCGACCTGGACGCCGAGGTCAGCGTGAGCTTCTCGGTCCGCCCGGGGCTGCCCGAGTTGCGCCGGCTGGGGGCGAAGTACCGGCTGGAGGCGCTCGAGGGAGGCAAGGGGCAGTGCGAGTGTGGAGCCTGGAAGGCGTGGGCGGATGGAATCGTCCGGTCGCGCGCTGGCTATGTGGGCCAGGAGCCGCGCGCCCAGGTCGAGAGCGTCATCCGCCTGCTCGAAAAGAGCCGCGACGAGGGCGCCGAGCAGACGACCAAGGCCCTCCGCCTGGCCGAGAACAACGAAGAGTTGCGCCGCCGGGCCTACGAACTGGCCGAAGGCGAGCGGAACGGTCGCCAGCGCGCCGTCTCCCTCCTCCGCCGCTGCCAGTGCGGGGAGCCGAACCCGGTCGGGGAGCCGAGCTACGTCGCCGAGCGGGACGAGGTCCTCGGGCGCCCCCGGCGGCCCCCGGCGTAGTATCTAGGCGTGCACCTCTTCTGGACCATCTGGACCCACGTCCTGTGCGTCATGGGAGGCTGGCAGCTAGCCTTCGCCGTGCGGGCCTGGGCAGCCCGCCCGCGCGCGCCGCGGAGCATCGACGCCGCCCAGAGCGCCCGTTGGGCCGCGCTCTCGAACATGGAGCTGGTCTCCGCCTACTGGGCCGCCCGCGCGTCGGATAGCCCGAGCCCCGTCCTGGGGTCGCTTGGAGAGCCGGACGGGCCGGTTACCGCCGCCGCGAGGAAAACCCAAATGATCGACAGCCCCCTCCCCTACGTCCAGGTCGTCGTTGACGAGGGCGCGGTCCGCGCCACCCGCC
>JAICSG010001168.1 GCA_025937035.1 Thermoanaerobaculia bacterium
CGACCACAACGTCAACTACTCCGTCTACATCGACAAGAGGCCGCGCGGCGCCGAGCAGACCCGGCAGGGATACCTCTCCGCCGGTGACGTCCTCGCGGTGATCGTGCAGTCCAGGAAGGGCGCGGCGAAGGCCGTACCGTTCCAGCAGACGGTGGCCCTGCAGAGCGAGCTGCTCGGCTGAGTCCCGCTTGGGCGTACCTCACAAGGAGTGCCGGGCCCCGGCCGCGTAAGCTGGGGCCCGGCCTTTGTGTACCGCCCACCCTCAGCTCATCAAGGAGCACCCCGTGCTTGAGGCATTCTTCGAAGCCCTGCTGGTCCTGGTCTGCGTCGGCGTCCTCGCCTTCGCCGGGCTGACCGTGAAGAAGCTGTACCAGGGCCAGCGCTGACCCCTATCAAGGCCCCATCAAGGTCCCCTCAAGGAACTGCCGACCCATGATCGAGATCCCGTCCGACCTCCACAAGGACCTCGTCCCCCTCGCCTTCCTGCTCGGCAGCTGGGCGGGCGCGGGCGTGCACGACTTCCCCGGTGCCGAGAAGTGCAACTTCGGGCAGGAGGTCACCTTCAGCCATGACGGCCGGGACTTCCTGGAGTACCAGTCCCGCACCTGGGTGCTGGACAACGACGGCAACAAGGTCCGCCCGCTGGAGACCGAGCACGGCTTCTGGCGCATCGACGCCGACCGCAAGGTCGAGGTGACGATGGTCCGCGACGACGGCGTCGTCGAGATCTGGTACGGCGAGATGGCCGACAAGAAGCCGCAGATCGACCTGGTCACGGACGCGGTGGCCCGGACGGCCGCCTCCGGCCCGTACAGCGGCGGCAAGCGCCTGTACGGATACGTCAAGAGCGACCTCATGTGGGTCGGCGAGAAGCAGACCCCCGAGGTCGAGCTGCGCCCCTACATGTCGGCGCACCTGAAGAAGGTCGTCACCCCGGAGGACGTCGAGCGCTGGGCCAAGGCCCTGCCGGACGACATGCCGGACGACGGCATCGCGTTCTTCAAGTAGTCCGGTCCAGCAGCCGGGTCAAGTGGTCCGGTCGCGTTTTTCAGGTAGTTCTGACAAGTACAAGTAGTTCTAGACTCTTCGGTGTGGTGAGCACCGACTGGAAGAGCGACCTCAGGCAGCGCGGCTACCGGCTGACGCCGCAGCGGCAACTCGTGCTCGAAGCCGTGGACGCCCTGGAGCACGCGACCCCCGACGACATCCTCACGGAAGTGAAGAAGACGGCGTCGGGGGTCAACATTTCCACCGTCTACCGGACGCTGGAGCTGCTGGAGGAGCTGGGCCTGGTCAGCCACGCCCACCTCGGGCACGGGGCGCCGACGTACCACCTCGCGGACCGCCACCACCACATCCACCTGGTCTGCCGGGACTGCCAGAACGTGATCGAGGCCGATGTGTCGGTGGCCGCCGAGTTCACCGCGAAGCTGCGGCGGGAGTTCGGCTTCGAGACGGACATGAAGCACTTCGCGATCTTCGGCAGATGCCGGGACTGTTCGCTGAAGAGTTCAACTACCGAGTCGTAGGCTTGTGCATATGAAGAGCCCCCTCCTGTCCCTGCCCGGCGCCGTCCCCGCCGAGGGCGTGGACGAAGGCGTCGCCGCCCACTACGGCGAACTGTTCCGCGAGCAGCGCGCCCTCGCCGACGGCACCGGCTTCGTCGACCTCTCGCACCGCGGGGTCGTCACCGTCACCGGCGAGGACCGC
>JAICSG010000069.1 GCA_025937035.1 Thermoanaerobaculia bacterium
TCGTGCTCCGGCGGATGCGTCTCCAGGTACTCGCCATAGTTGGTCAGCCGGGCCAGCCCGTTCGCCTCGACGTGGTGGAGGGCGTAGGAGAGGGCCATCTCGCCATAGCGGTGGTGGTGACCGTAGGTCTCGCCGTCGGTGGCGATGTGGACCAGCCGGTCCTCTTCCGGGTCGGCGGGCACCGCCGTCATCAGCCTCTCGGCGAAGCGCTCGCCGCTCATCAGCAGCCTCTCGAAGGCGACCGCCCGCGAGATGGCCCCGTCGTAGAAGAAGACGGCGATCCGCCGGCCCGAGGGGAGCTTCACCTCATAGGGGACCGACGGATCGATCCGGCCGCCGACGACGTCCTCCCACTCCTCGGCCTCCTTCGGCCGCACCCGCTTGGCCTGATGGGGCTCCAGGATGGTGAAGCGAACGCCGGCCTCGGCGAGGAGGTCGAGGGTCTCGAGATCGACCGCCGTCTCGGGGAGCCACATCCCTTCGGCTTTGCGTTGGAAGCGGCGCTCGAAGTCGGCGAGCCCCCAGAGGATCTGGGTCCGTTTGTCCCGCCGGTTGGCGAGGGGCATGATGATGTGGTTGTACCCCTGCGCCAGGGCCGAGCCGTGCCCGGAGAAGCGCTCGCGGCTGGCCGCGTCCGCCGCCAGGATGGCGCGGTAGACCTCCGGCCGCTTCTCTTCCAGCCAGGCGAGGAGGGTGGGGCCTAAGTTGAAGCTGATCTGGGCGTAGTTGTTGACGATCCGCTCGATGCGGTGCTCGCCGTCGAGGATGCGCGAGGCGGCGTTCGGGCCGTAGCACTCGGCGGTGACCCGCTCGTTCCAGTCGTGGTAGGGGCGGGCCGAGTCCTGGACCTCGATCGCCTCCAGCCACGGGTTCTCCCGGGGCGGCTGATAGAAGTGGCCGTGGATACAGAGATAGCGCTGCATGGGACGGGGGAGATCCTAGCAGACGCCCGGGTGTGAATGCCCGGGCAGGATCCGTACGACGAGGTCAGCTCAAGGGGGAGAGACCAAGCCAAGCGGAAACACGCGATTCAATCTGGGAGAGATGCGACGTCGTAAGCTTGCCCAGGGCTCTGATCAGCTTCGCGAACGGAACGGTGACGAGGCCTTGGGCGTCGAATCCGCCTGGCCGAAGAAAAGGAACAGGAAGGGCGACCTCGAAGCGAGAATCGCGCAGGCTCGTCGTATGGGGAACGAGAGTGACCAGGGCACGGTCAACGTCAGCCGGAGGAATGCTGAGGACTAGACAGGGACGTACCTTGGCCGCCAACCCAAGATCTACGAGCCAGACCTCCCCTCGTTGCGGCGGCCTCATCAGGGGCGTTCGCGACGGTCGAGCTCGAGGAACACCTGATCCGCCGCGAGCGTGAGAGCGGAATCGTCAAGGTCTCCGTAGTCTTCCGCTGAGGTGCGACGAAGGATCTCGACAGCGATCTCCTTCTGGTCTTCCTCGGGAAGAGTCTCGAACGTGTCCAGGACCTTCTGAGCCGCTCTGGTCATGGGATCAGCCTTCCACAGGGGCACCGTCTTCGTCAAGCGGCCCGGGCGCCATAAAAAAGAGCCGGCGGAAAGCCGCCGGCCCAAGCGCGATCCGGAGCCGGCTGATCGCCGGCTAGCTGTCTAGAGTCTGTACACCACGACCGACCGGGGCCCCATCTCACCCTCCCGGCTCCCCGCTCCACCCCACCGCTCCGCCGCCGAATCGAGCACCCTCTCCCCCTCTCCCTCCGGTGGAGGCACCCTCCGTACCTCCCGCGCAAAATTGAAAGCGACCCCTGCCTCTCCCCCCCTTTTCACGAGGATCACCTGGTCTTTCTCCAGAGGCGTGACCTCGACCTCCCTCTTGCTGAGCTGGGCCAACGCCGGCATGCTCTTCCGCAGCCGGATCAGCTCCCTGTAGAAATCATGGAGGATGGCGTGGCGCCCCTCCGCCAACAGATCCTGATGCAGCCGCGAGCGCTCGAAGGTCTCCGGGGCCTGCGGATCCGGGGGCTCCTCCCGCCAGCCGAAGGCCGCGAATTCCTCCTTGCGCCCCTCTTGCACGGCCCGGATCAGCTCCGGGTCCGAATGATCGACGAAATAGAGGAACGGCGCCGTCTCGCCGTACTCCTCCCCCATGAAGAGGAGCGGCAGGAAGGGCGAAAGGATCACCGCGCCCGCGGCGAGCTTCAGGCTCTCGAAATCGGTCAGGGCCGAGAGCCGCTCGCCGTTCATCCGGTTGCCCGTCTGATCGTGGTTCTGGCCGCAGACCACGTGGCGGCTCCCCGCCATCTCGTCCGCCGGCACGCCGTGGCGCCGCCGCCGGTAGGGCGAGTACTGCCCGGTGTAGACGAAGCCGCCCGCCATCGCCTTGGCCATCTGATCGAGAGCGCCGAAGTCCCGGTAGTAGCCGGTGCGCTCGCCCGTCAGCAGGGTGTGCAGGCTGTGATGGAAATCGTCCGTCCACTGGGCGTCGAAGCCGCAGCCGCCGTGCTCGCGGGCGCGCAGGAAGAGGAGCGTGTTGAGATCGCTTTCGGGGAAGATGTGGACCGGCCTCCCCAACCGCTCGGCCAGGGCTTTTACCTCCGCCCCGAGCTCCTGGAGAAACGGCCGCTCCGAGGCGTCGGCGATGGCGTGCACCGCGTCCAGCCGCAGGCCGTCGATGTGAAAATCAGCGATCCATTGGAGGGCGTTCTCGACGAAGAAGCGGCGGACGGCATCGCTCTCCGGTCCGTCGAAGTTGAGGGCGAGCCCCCAGGGCGTCTTGTACCGCGCCGTGAAGTAGGGGCCGAAGTCGGCGAGGTAACTCCCCTCGGGCCCCAGGTGGTTGTAGACCACGTCGAGCACCACGGCGAGGCCGCGGGCGTGAGCCGCGTCGACCAGCCGCTTCAGCCCCTCCGGACCGCCATAGGAATTCTGTGCCGCGTAGGGAAAAACGCCGTCATATCCCCAGTTGCGCTCCCCCGGAAACTGAGCGACCGGCATCAGCTCGACCGCCGTGATCCCGAGGTCCACGAGGCGGTCGAGGTGGGGGATCACCGCGTCGAAGGTTCCTTCCGGCGTGAAAGTCCCGACGTGCAGCTCGTAAAAAATATATTGTTCGAGAGGAATACCTTTCCAATCCGCGTCGCTCCAGGCGAACCGGCGATCGACGACTGCCGAGCGTCCATGGACGCCGTCCGGCTGGAAGCGGGACGCGGGATCGGGGCGCTCCGGGCCGCCGTCGAGGCGATAGAGATAGCGCATTCCAGGCGGGACGCCTTCCACGGCCGCCTCGAACCAGCCGTGCTCGCCAGGCTCCAGGGGGACGAGGCGGCTCCCGCACAGGTTGACCTCGACCTGATCGGCCCGGGGTGCCCAGACCCGAAACCGGCAACGATTGTCTTCAAGGTAGACCGCTCCACAGGTAGGACTCCAATCCAAGGACTGCAAAACAAAACCTCCAAAAAATCTCTCCCCCGCTCCTCGCGAGGTTTTTAGATCTAAAGCAAAATTCTTGCCTACTCGAACGGGATGTCTTCGAGATCGGAGATTTCGGGCTCTTCGGCCGTCTCTTCTTCCGCCACCTCGACCTCGGCGACCTCGTCCTCCGGCCTCTCCCGCTTGAGGAAGAGCACGCCCAGCGGCGGCAGGGAGAGGGTGAGCGAGTGGGTCTTGCCGTGCACGGGGATGGGCACCGCCTCCACCCCTCCCATGTTCCCCTTGCCGCTGCCGCCGTACTCGGCCGCGTCGCTGTTGAGGATCTCCCGCCAGTAGCCGCGCCCCGGCACGCCGATGCGGTAGTTCTCGCGCGGGACCGGCGTGTAGTTGAAGATCACGGCGACGGGCTCGTCCGGCGTCTTCGTGCTCCGCCGCAGGAAGGCGATCACGCTCTGCTCGGCGTTCGAGCCGTCGATCCACTCGTACCCTTGCGGGTCGCAGTCCCCTTCGTGCAGGGCGGGATCCTGAACGTAAAGACGATTGAGATCCTCCAGCCAGCGGGAGATGCCGGCGTGGGCGGGATCGTCGAGCAGGTGCCAGTCCAGGCTCGTGTCGTGATTCCACTCGCGGAACTGGGCCAGCTCGGCGCCCATGAAGAGGAGCTTCTTGCCCGGCTGGGCGTACATGTTGCCGTAGAGCAGCCGCAGATTGGCCAGCTTCTGCCAGGCGTCGCCCGGCATCTTGTTGACCAGCGACCCCTTGCCGTGGACCACCTCGTCGTGCGAGAGCGGCAGCACGAAATTCTCGTTGAAGGCGTACATCGACCGGAAGGTGATCTTGTTGTGGTGGTACCTGCGGTGGATGGGATCGTTCTGGAGGTACTCCAGGACGTCGTGCATCCAACCCATGTCCCACTTGTAGCCGAAGCCGAGGCCCCCGACGTAGAGCGGCCGCGAGACCAGCGGCCAGGCGGTCGACTCCTCGGCGATCGTCTGGGCGTCGGGGAAGCTCCCGTAGACCTCCTCGTTCATCGCGCGCAGGAAGGAGATCGCCTCCAGGTTCTCCCGGCCGCCGTGCTGGTTGGGAATCCACTCCCCCTGCTTGCGTGAATAGTCGAGGTAGAGCATGGAGGCCACGGCGTCCACCCGCAGGGCGTCGGCGTGGTACCTCTCCAGCCAGAAGACGGCGCTGCTGATCAGGAAGCTCCGCACCTCGTTGCGGTCGTAATTGAAGATGTAGCTCGACCAGTCCGGGTGATATCCCTTGCGCGGATCGGCGTGCTCGTAGAGATGGGTGCCGTCGAAGAAGGCCAGGCCGTGCTCGTCGCCCGGGAAGTGCGAGGGGACCCAATCCAGAATGACGCCGATCCCCTGCTGGTGGAGGTAATCGATCAGATACATCAGGTCCTGCGGCGTGCCGTAGCGGCTGGTGGGCGCGAAATATCCGAGCGATTGATACCCCCAGGAGCCGTAGAACGGGTGCTCCATGACGGGGAGCATCTCCACGTGGGTGAAGCCCAGGCGCTTGACGTGGTCGGCCAAAAGGGGCGCCATCTCGCGATAGGTCAGCGGCCGGTCCCCCTCCTCCGGCACCCTTCTCCAGGAGCCGAGATGGAGCTCGTAGATCGACATCGGAGCGGTGAGCGACTGCTTGCCGCCGCGGGCCAGCAGCCAGTCGGCGTCCCACCAGTCGTACTCGAGATCCCAGACGACCGAGGCGCGGGCCGGCGGCGTCTCGGCGTAGAAGGCGAAGGGGTCGGCCTTGTCCGCGCGGTAGCCCCGGTAGCGGGAGACGACGTGGTACTTATACTTGGCCCCGGGCGTGACGTCCGGCACGAAGGCCTCCCAGATGCCCGACTGGGCGCGCTGGGCCATCGGGGTCGTCCGCTTGTCCCAGCCATTGAAATCGCCGATCACGGTCACCGACTCCGCGTCCGGCGCCCAGACCGCGAACCAGGTCCCCTGGCGGTCGCCGTCGTCGCCGGGGTGCGCGCCCAATTTCTCATAGAGCCGGAAATGGGTGCCCTCGTTGAAGAGATAGAGATCGTGATCGGTGATGGGGCTGGGCATGATCAACCTCTCTGCTTCCGCAATTCATCCACCCGTTTGAGAGGCTCGACCACGTCCGCGCGCGTCGAGAATTCCTCGAAGGAAAACCTTGCTTTCCGCCGCCAGTTGGGCCGCTCGTCGTGGGTGCCCGGCACGTTCTGCGGCTCGGTCTCCTGCCAGAGATCCTCCAGATTCACCTGCACCATGCGCGCCGGGCTGGTGGCCAGGTGGTCCAGGCGCAGACGCAGGAGGGCCGCGTCGGTGGCGAGCCCTCTCCCCCTCTGCTCCGGCGGCAGCTCCTGCTCCATCCCCTGGCGGATCCACCCGCGCCGCTCCTTCTCCTGGTGCGCCTGCTCGGGGGTGAAGAAGCCGAGGCTCTGGAGATCGTCCACGTCCTTGGACTGCAAAAACCCCTCGAAGGTCGGCATGTCGTGAGTGTTGAGGCTCGCCACGCAGCGGGCCGGCGGCGGTCGCAGCCCCTGGCTGCCCGGCTGGAGCTCGTACTGCACCACGTACATGCCGAGCACCTCGTGACGGTCCATCCCCTCGTAGACCTCGGGCGGCACCGTGCCCAGGTTCTCGCCGACCACGATCGCGCGGTGGCGGTGGCTCTCGATGGAGAGCACGGCGTACAGCTCCTCGGCCGGATAGCGCACGTAGACGCCGGCCGCGGCGCCCATCTCTTGCGGCACCCAGAAGAGCCGATGGAGCTGCATCACGTGGTCGAGGCGCAGGATGCCCGCGTGCTGGAGGTGATGGCGCAGGCAATCGATCAGGTAGTCGTAGCCGCGCTCGCGCAGGCGCTCCGGCTGGAGCGGCGGGAACCCCCACTCCTGCCCCTTGGTGAAGAAGGAGTCCGGCGGCGCGCCGGCCGAGACCCCTTCCGCGAACAGGTCGCGATGGCGCCAGACGTCGTAAGCGCTGCCGTGGACCCCCACCGGCAGGTCCAGATAGAGGCCGGGGCCGCGCTTGCGCGCCTCCGCCGCCATCGAGCGGAGCTGCTGGTCGGCGGCCCACTGGGTCCAGAGGTAGTAGCGCCGGTCTTCGTCATCGTAATCGGCGGGAGCCAGGGTCCCCTCCCGCAGCCGCCCGGGCCAACTCTGCCAGGGCTCCCCGCGGCGGTCCCCCACGGCGCGGAAGGCGGCGTAGTCGTCGAGGCCGGGCTTGTTGGCGACGAATTTCTCGAATTCCCCCTGCCGGTCCCCCGGATGGGAGAAGAAGCGCTGCGCCAGCTCTTCCAGCACCCGCCGCTTGAGCGCCGCGAGACGCGCGTAGTCGACCCGGGGCATGGCCCGCAGCGCCTCGACCTCGCGCAGGAAGTCGGGGGCCTCGATCAGCCGCCGGGCCGAGGCGCAGTCCTCCATCTCCGGCAACCGGCGGGGGTCGACGTACAGCTCGTTCCAGAACAGGCGCGACGCCGGAGCGTAGGGGCTGGGCTCGAACGGCTCCTCCAGGAAGGAGGCGAGCAGCGGCAGGGTGGCCACCAGGCCGCCGCCCAGCCCCGAGGTCCACTCGGCCAGCGTCTCCAGGTCGGAGAAGTCGCCAGCCCCCCAGCTCCGGGAGGTGCGCAGGGCGTAGAGCGGCAGGAAGACGCCCCAGAGCGGCCTGGTCTCTTCTCCAGGGGCCCCCTCATAGCACCGGGTGGGCGCGCAGAGGATCAGCGACTCCGAGGACCGGCCGCCGGTTTCCACGGTGAGCCGGTGATAGCCCAGGGGCAGGGGCTCGGCGAGGGTGAGCCGCCGGCCGGGGCGCGGCCACCCCTCGCGCCAGATCTCCGGGAGGCTCTGGAGATCCACCATCTGGGCTCGGCGCTCGCCGTTCTCGAGGTCGAGGTGATAGGCGAGCGAGCCGTCGACGTGGAGCGGGCGCAGCTCGATCGCGGGCGCGGCCCCGTCCCAGACGACCGTCACCGGCTCGACGACGCGGCGTTCGAGCTCCTCCCGCCGCTCGCGGAGCGCCTCGGGCACGTCCGCCATCCCGTCGACCGGGGCCTGGAGGGCGCGCAGCACGGCGAGCAGGGAGTCGGGTCCCGCCTCGACGTGCTTCCCCGTGGCGTCGTCATAGGAGGTCTGGACCCCATACAGCCAGGCCAGCGTGGCCAGATCTTCGCGTTCGTTCGCCAATCGTCCTACCCCTCTCGTTCTATCCCTCTCCATCGAGGATCTGGCGGATCCCCCGCAACGGGATCCGCAGCCAGTCCGGCCGGTTGTTGAGCTCGTAGCCCATCTCGTAGATCGCCTTCTCCAGCAGGTAGCTGTCGAGCAGCACCTGCCGCTCCTCGCGTGAGGCCGGCAGGAAGGCCGTCCCCCGCGCCCGCCGCAGGTAGGCTTGCAGGAACGCCGCGGAGATCCAGCGCTCCCAGTAGAGGGCCCACCCCTCCAGCTCCGGCATCGCGTCGGCCGAGGCCATGCCGGAGGCCGCCTCCTCGAACAGCTTCACGTAGGCCGCGTACTGGAACGAGCGCAGCATGCCGGCCACGTCCCGGAACGGCGACCGCTTCAGGCGCCGCTCGGAGAGCGACCGCGACGGCTCCCCTTCGAAGTCGAGGATCACGAAGTCGCGCCCCGTGAACAGCACCTGCCCCAGATGATAGTCCCCATGCGTGCGGATGCGCTCGGCGGCGAGCTTCCGCCCCGTGAGGCGCCGGAAGCGCTCCAGGATCCGCTCCTCGGCGCCGAGCACCCAGTCCGCCTCCCCTCGCACCGCCTCGGGCAGCCCGGCCAGCTTCTGCCGCAGGAGCCGCAGGTTCTTCTTGGTGAGCGAGCGCATGGAATCATACAGCGACCGCTGGTAAAGCTCCGAGAAGGGCTCGGGCTCGAAATCCTTCCCCGTGCCGGAGGCGAGGGCGATGTGCAGCTCCGCCGTGCGCTCGGCGAGCAGCCGCGCCTGGGGGACGTAGGTGCCGATGCGCTCGAAGTCGTCGGCGCTCATCTCCCGCGCCGCCAGATCGATCAGGGGCCCGGTGGGAACGGCCGCGGGGGTGCTCCGCCAGTGCGAGAGCACGCGGTCGAAATAGCGGCCGAGGGCGTCGAGCGTGTAGCTCCAGGCGTCCCCCTCGTTGGGCACGAATTCCTGGAGAATGCCGAGCGTCACCGGCTCGCCCGTCCGCTGCCGGACCTCCAGCGATCCGGCCACCCGCGGGATGTGCCGGAAGTCGGTCTGGTCGGTGAGGAAGCGGCCGATCTCCAGATCGGGATTGACACCTGGCTCGACCTTGCGGAAGACCTTCAGCGCCAGCCGGTCGCCGTAGCGGATCGAGGTGTTGCTCTGCTCGGCCCGCAAGGGGGCCGGCTCCAGGTCCCCCGCGCCGCGGAGCTCAGGGAAGACCGGCGAGGGCTGGGCCACCAGCTCGCCGCGCCAGCCGCGGAAGCGCTCGCCGCGTCCGATGGCCTCCAGCAGGGCGCGCGAGAAGGCGGGCTCGCCCAGCGGATCGTAGAGCACCCCCGTCCCCTCGAAGACGTCCGACTCCAGCCGGGCCATCACGCCCGCGAGCGCGGAGTCCCCGGCCCGCCGGGCCGGCGCGAAGGCGAGCGGCAGGGCATACATCTCGGCCTCGGCGTCCGCGTAATCCACGTCCAGCAGGGCGATCACCGCGTAGTCCCCCACCGGGATCGCCTCCACGATCTCGACCGCCCGCAGCGTCCGCGCCTTGCCGCCGAACCAGCGGCGGGTGGGGAGCAGGTCGAGGAGCACGGCTTCGAGGTCCCGTTTGGTCTTGCCTTGCAGACAGCTCCGCCAGTCCCCCTCGATGGCGAGCGCGGGGACGGGCATCTCGCCGGCCATCGCCTCGCTCGGCCCCGACTGCCGGGCGCGGCCGAATTGCGCCGGGTCCTGCACCAGGGCGAACCAGTAGAACGAATGGGGGCCGAGCGTCAGCCCATAGCAGGCGGCCGTGATCGAGGGAAACGGCGAGCGGCCGAACAGCTCGACCGGGGTCAGCCCGGCGAGCTCCGTGAGGTCCAGCTCCGCGTACTGCGAGAAACGCGAGAGGTTCGCCACCACCAGCAGCGTCTCCTCCGGCGTCCGCCGCAGGAAGGCCAGCACGCGGTGGTTGTCCGGATGCAGGAACTCCAGGCTGCCGCGGCTGAACGCCGGATGGCGCTTGCGCAGGGCGATCACCCGCCGCATCCACCAGAGCAGCGAATGGGGGTTCCCCTGCTGGGCCTCCACGTTCACCGCCTCGTAGTGGTATTCGGGATCGACGATCACCGGCAGATAGAGCCGCTGCGGATTGGCCCGCGAGAAGCCGGCGTTCTTGTCCGCGCTCCACTGCATGGGGGTGCGCACGCCGTTGCGGTCGCCGAGATAGAAATTGTCCCCCATGCCGATCTCGTCGCCGTAATAGAGGACCGGCGTGCCCGGCAGCGAGAAGAGCAGGGCGTTGAGCAGCTCGATCCGCCGCCGGTCGTTGCCCAGCAGCGGCGCCAGGCGCCGGCGGATGCCGACGTTGATCCGCTGGTCCTTGTCCGCCGCGTAGACCCGGTACATGTAGTCCCGCTCCTCGTCGGTGACCATCTCCAGGGTCAATTCATCATGATTGCGCAGGAAGATCGCCCACTGCGCCTTCTCCGGGATGGGCGGCGTCTGCTGGAGGATGTCGATGATCGGATAGCGGTCCTCCATCCGCACCGACATGAAGAGGCGGGGCATCACCGGAAAATGGAACGACATGTGGCACTCGTCGCCGCCGGTGGCCGGATCGCCGAAGTAGGCGATCGAGTCCTCGGGCCACTGGTTGGCCTCGGCCAGGAGCATGCGGTTGGGGAACTTCTCGTCCACGTGCGCCCGCAGCTTCTTCAGAAAGGCGTGGGTCTCGGGCAGGTTCTCGTTGTTCGTCCCCTCGCGCTCGAAGAGGTAGGGGATGGCATCGAGCCGGAGGCCGTCCACCCCCATCTCCATCCAGAAGTCGAGCGCCTTGAAGACCTCCTCCTGCACGAGCGGGTTGTCGAAGTTGAGGTCCGGCTGGTGCGAGAAGAAGCGGTGCCAGTAGTAGGCGTTGGCGACCGGGTCCTTGGTCCAGTTGGAGGTCTCGGTGTCGGTGAAGATGATCCGCGTGCCGGCGTACTTCGTGTCCGTGTCGCTCCAGACGTAGAAATCGCGCTCCGGCGAGCCGGGAGGGGCGAGCCGCGCGCGCTGGAACCACGGATGCTGGTCCGACGTGTGGTTGATCACCAGCTCGGTGATCACCTTCAGCCCCCGCTTGTGCGCCTCGTCGAGGCAGAGCTTGAAGTCCTCGAGGGACCCGTAGGCGGGGTGGACGCTGGTGTAGTCGGAGATGTCGTAGCCGTCGTCGCGCCAGGGGGAGGGGTAGAACGGCA
>JAICSG010000464.1 GCA_025937035.1 Thermoanaerobaculia bacterium
GAAGACCGAGGTCGATCAGAAGATGGGCGCGATGGCGTCGGCGGTGCTCATCCCCACCCGCGTCAAGGGCGCCGGCAACACCATCTCCGGCTCGGTGGACCTCGATCAGCTCGGCGGCGGTGACCCCTCCAAGTGGGGCTACCAGGTGCTCGTGCAGTCCAACGAGGGCTTCCCCGAGGGCAAGGATCTGATGACCCGCAAGGTCAACGAGTACGAGGGCCAGCACCGCTTCGGCGGCGGCACCGACACCGACTGCGATCCGCACGTGATGGACATCCTGGCCGGCAACGGCACGGGCGCGGCGGACGAGGCCCAGATGCAGTACGACATGCTCAAGTACGAGTGCAACCCGGACGGCTCCCGCAAGTCGGGCGCGGTCCTCAAGATGGTCTACAAGAAGTAGACGTCCAACTCCATCCGAGGAGAGGTGATTGATATGAGATTTTCAAGGGGGCTCACGATCGCGCTGATCGCTGCCGCGGCGGCGCTGGGCTCGTTGCCGGCGCACGCCGTGGACGGCCAGACGATGATCATTACGGGTGAGGATTACACCAAGTGGCTGTGGGGTAATCAGCACACCGACGGCAGCGTCTACAACTTCACCACCGTCCCCGGCGAGGGGTACGGCGACAACGGGCAGGGCACGGAGATCGATCTGCTGATCGCCTCCCACCCCTCGAAGAACATCGAGGTCACCGCCCGGCTGCAGTCGCGCTTCAACCAGAACCAGTGGACGAACTACGGCGGCTTCGGCGGCCGCAATCCCGCGCTGGAGAACCCGCCGGGCGGCGACTGCATCGGCGGCGACTGCGGCGAGTTTGATCCGCGCTCGAACGAGTACATCAAGATGCGCGGCCTGACCGCCCGCTTCACTCCCGGCTTCCGGTTCGTGGACGCGGTGACCATCGGCTCGACCGACCTCGGCATGTTCGATCCGTTCACCATCGGCAAGATCCGCTACATCGACCGCGACAACGCCAAGGCGGTGCTCTTCCAGGGCCCGCTGGGCAGCCGCAAGCTGACCTACGACCTGATCCGCGTCTCGCTGCCGCGTCTGTGGGCCGGCCCGAACTTCAACACCGGCGACTACGCCGGCCAGGACGGCGCCTACGGCCTGCAGCTCAAGCTCAACGCCAGCGCGCTGTTCGACATCACCGGGATGTACGAGCGGGTCCGCGACGTCGAGATCTCCGCCAAGGACAGCGGCAACAACGCCCTGGACAACGGCCGCGACCTCGACTACCGCTTCAAGAACGACGTCTACGGGGCCAAATTCGGCATCCACCCGAGCTCGAAATTCGACATCCGCGGCCTCTACTACTACTCGACGGCGGACGCCAACCCCAAATTCACCCCCACCAGCTTCGGCCTCTCCGGCTTCTCGCCGGCGCTGGTCGGCAAGGTGAGCGATCCGCTCTACAAGGCCAACGTCGACCTCAACGATCCGTTCGGCGTCGGGCTCTCCTTCAACCTCGAGTACTTCAACATCGGCGCCCAGTACACCTCGATCCTGGCGGCCCGCCGCGAGTCCGACGTGCTGCTGACCGAGGGTCACGACGGCGCCTGGGTCTTCCCCGGCCCGGACAACGCGGCCTTCGGCGTCTTCCCCGGCAACCCCACCCGCATCGGCTACGGCGGCTGGGAGGGCCCGGCGCAGCAGGTGGCGACGATCAACGTCGACAACGAGTTCACCGACTTCGAGGAGCCGATGGCCGAGACCGTCATCGGCTGGAAGGGCATCACCGTCGCCCCGAACTGGACGATCGGCGATCTCGACCTCTCGGGCGAGTACACCCGGATCGACTACAACACCAACTGGCAGGCCTGGGGCGACCCCAGCCGCGGCATCACCGACTCGATCTATCCGAACTTCGAGTCCGACGCCGGCGTGGGCTCGTTCCGCAACGCCTACGCGCCCTTCCAGGACAAGAAGACCGACATCGCCATCCTGCGCGGCAAGTACCTGCTCAACGTGGGCAAGGGCGTCGACGTCTTCGGCAAGATCAAGTACCTCGGCGAGACCGACAAGCGCATGAACGACGCGCGCTTCCTCCCCTACCAGCCGGGCGACTGCCCGGGCGGCGGGGCGGCGTGCCACAACAACACCAACAACTACTCGGCCGGCCACTCCACGGCGGACCTCTACGGCAACCCGCCGGTGATCACGGTCAACGGCGTCACCGGCTACCAGTGGAAGCCGTTCGACAGCCTGTCGGACGACGACCGCGATCTCAACTACAAGCTCTACCAGCTCGGCGCCGGCTATCAGCTCACCGGGAACCTCTACGGGTCGGTCACCTACGAGCGCTACAACGTCGACCTGAAGGACGGCAACACCGCCTTTCAGGCCTACCAGCTCCACAGCCTGGCCTCGGGGCAGAACGACAAGAACAAGCTGATCGTCTACGCCCACTACACCTTCGGAGCGGCCGAATTCGGCGCCAATTACGAGTACAACTGGGGTACCTTCACCCCCGACTTCGGCGGCGGCTTCGTCACCCAGTACGCGGACGCGGGAATCGCCCACGACTTCGGCGTGCCCGTCGGCTCCCCCGGCTTCAAGGGGCGTTTCGGCGGCTGGAACAGCCTGCTCAAGCGGGACTTCAAACAGAACCGTTTGAAGGTGTTCATGAAGGTCCGGTTCTAGGCCGGTGGTAGATTCAGGGGCGGCCTCGCGGCCGCCCCGCTCAATTTGGAGACGTTATGCGATTCAGCCGTGCTCACCTCTGCGCCGCCGCCCTCCTCGCCGCCCTGATCGTGCCGCCCGCCTTCGGTGCCAGCAAGGAGATCTTCACCCTCACCGATCCGCGCGGGGATGACCACGGCGACGGCAAGATCGTCTACCCCGGCAACGACGACCTGAAGCCGGGGGACCTCGACATCCTCTCCCTCTCCGCCCGCGAGGACGGCAGCGGCACGATGTTCGAGGTCACCTTCGCCAGGCCGGTGCGGCCCCCCGGCCGCGAGGCCGTCGACGACCTCGGCACGCAGCTCGACAAGCTCGCCCGCTTCGGCTTTTACAATCTGAATCTCGACCTCTACATCGACACCGACCGGGTGCCCGGCTCGGGCGGCCTCACCATGCTCCCCGGCCGCCACGCCGAGATCGACCCCGCGACCGCGTGGGAGAAGGCGGTGATCCTCACCCCGCGCCCCAATGAGGCCAAGGCCGAGCTCAAGCGGCTGCTCCTCAAGACCCTCAGCCAGGACGCCAACAAGGAGGGGAGCACCCTCACCGACGCCGAGGCCGAGGCCCTGCGCAAGCAGATCCCGGTGGACGTCGACGAGCGGATCTTCTTCCCCACCCAGATCCACGTGCGCGGGCAGAAGATCAGCTTCTTCGTGCCGGGGATCTTCCTCGGCGGCCCCGCCAAGGCGACCTGGGCCTACGTGGTGGCCACCTCGGGCGCCGACCTGGTGCAGTCGTTCGACATCGCCCACCAGCTCGGCCGCCAGAACAGCGACCAGGGGCTGATGATCCTCCCCGTCTCTCCCGGCCGCTGGCAGGACCGCTTCGGCGGCGGGCGCGAGAACGCGGCCATCCAGCCGCCGCTGATCGACGTCATCGTGCCGAAGGGTGGGCGCACCCAGGAGGAGGTCCTCTCCGACTTCGACGCCCGCGCCAAACGGCCGGTGAAGCTCACCGGCGTGGTGCCGGCCGAGCAGAAGTAGGAGCCCTCGCCCGCTCTTGATCGCCCTCGCCGCTCTCCTGGCAGCGCTCCTCCTGCTCTGGCAGGGAGCGCTCCAGGGCCTGGCCCGGGGGCTCGGCTCCGGGGTTGGCTGGGGGGAGCGGCTCCTCGCCTGCCTCGCGGTCCTCGCCCTCTGCCTCCCCTGGCTCGCCGGGCGCCGGCTGTTCCTGCCGCTCGACGAGACCCTCGCCAACAACATCCCCGACCTCGAGCTGCCCGCCGATCCCGACCGCCACGGGGTCTACAACGACGTGGTGCTCCAGCTCTATCCCTGGGAGGCGGAGGTGCGGGCGGCCCTGCGCGCCGGCCGGCCGCCGTTCTGGTCCGACCTCCTCGACGGCGGCAGCTCCCCCTGGAGCAACCCCCAGGCGGCGGTGCTCGCCCCCACCGCCCTGCTGGCCCGCTCCGGCCCCCTGGAGCATTTCTTCCTGCTGCATTTCGCCCTGAAGGCGCTCACCGGGTGGCTGGGCGCTCTCGTCCTCGGCCGCCTCCTGGGCCTGCGGAAGGTGGCCCGCGGAATCGCCGGCGCCAGCTTCGGCCTGGGCGGAGGCGTCGTCTCCTGGTCGCTCTTCGCCCTGGGGACGGTGATCGCCTGGACCCCCTGGCTCGCCGCGGCTGCGGTCGCGATCGTCCGCCGGCCCCGGAGGAGCACCTTTGTGGCCGCCTCCCTGATCGCCGCGGC
>JAICSG010000557.1 GCA_025937035.1 Thermoanaerobaculia bacterium
CATCACCGTGCCCTCGTTGAACGAGGAGACGCCGGAGGTCACGGTCTCGCCGAGCTCGACCCCCTTCTTGATCACCACGCCGGACATCGGCGCCGCGACCCGCGCCTGCTGGCTGTTGGCGGCGCCGGAGATCGGGATCCCGTGATCCTCGACGATCTGATAGCGCGACCTGGTGCTGGCCAGGGCGTCGGCGGCGAGGTCGCGCGAGGTCTGATAATCCTTCAGCGTCTGGCCGGGGATCAGCCCGTTGTCGAAGAGGGCCTTCTGGGCGGCCAGGGCGCGCTCGGCGTCGCGCAGCTTGATCTCGGCCTGACTGACCGCGCCCTTGACGTCGGAGAGCGACTGCGCCTGATTGACGTCCGGCTCGACCTCGGCCATCACCTGGCCGGTCCTGACCACGTCCCCCTCGCGCACCTTGAGGCCCATGACGCGGCCGGAGACCGCGGACTTGACGTCCACCTTGATGTCGGGATCGACCACGCCCACCTCGCGCACGCTGACTTGAAGGTCCTCGGACTGCACCTTGCCCAGGCGGAACGGCGATTCGAGCACCTCGGGCTTGGACTTGGTGGTAGCGCGGGCCACAACCAGAGTGCCGGCCAGGATCACCACCGCGGAACCAGCAATCACCCACTTCTTCTTGCGCATAGGAGGCCTTCCTTCTTCACGACCGCGGCTCCGGGTCGCTGTTTTCGGTTTTGGGTCGGAGCGGATGAGCTCGCTTCCGACCCTCTCTACGCAGGGGGAGGGGAAAAGGTTACAGGGGGAGGGAAGGAATAGCAGGAACGGTACTACGGCGAGCTCGATTGTAAAGAGATTGCTTCTATCGCGGCGGCACCCTGAACAGCCGCGCGTCGATCTCATAATCGGTGTGCGCCGCCGATTCTCCGAGCCAGGCGACCGCCAAGCGGCCGTCGGGGCCGAAGGCGACGGAGGCCGCCGTCTGGCCCCCCCGGCGATAGTCATTGATCAGAATCTCGTCCTCGGAGGAGCCGTCGGCGTAGAAGAGCCGCCCTTCGATGTCCACGTAGTCGCATCCGGCACAGTCGTAGCTCTCCCAGACGATGAAGAAGTCGCCCGCGGGCGACATCGCCACTTTGGGCCGGACGTTGCCGTTCGCCTCCTCCTGGCTGACTGGAATCTCGTCTCCCAGCGGCTCTCCCTGGCGCGAGAGCCGGCGGGCATAGATCGCCCTCTTGTTCCCAGGGGTGATCGCCGTCCAGGTGACGACGAAATTCCCCTGAGCGTCCGCGGCGGCCCCGCCTTCCACCCCCTGCGTCCTGAGGCTGACCCGCCGCTCGCCGCTCAGGGGCTTGCCGGCGCGGGAGAACCGGCGGGTGAAGACGGCGTATTGCAGCGGGTCCGGCACCGGTCCGAACCAGACCACGGAGACGTTCCCGTCCGGGTCCGCCACCACGCCGGTGGGAAACTGGTCGCCGCTCACGGTCTCGTTGACGCGGAAGGCCCGGGTCAGCGGCCGGCCGAGGCCGTCGAGCACCCGGGCGAACACGCCGGGGCTGCCGCAACGGTGGCCCGGGCAGTCGTCGCCGGTGAAGACGAGGAAGAAGCCTCCACCCGGCAGAGGAGTCACCGCGTAGGGGCTGGTCGAGCCCCCCGCCTGGACCAGGACCGGATGCCTCCGCAGCTTCCCCGCGGCGTTGAAGCGCCGGAGCTCGATCGCAGGAAGCTGGTCCTGACCGAAGACGGCCAGCCCGCCGGGCGCGGCGACCAGCAGCGGCAGCGCGGCCGTGCCGGGGAGGGGCAGGATCGGAGGGGACAGGGCTCCCGAGGGCGCGACGGACCGCGCCGGAATCCCCTCGAGACTGCCAGCGCCCACATGGCTCTCCCAGGCGATCCAGAGGGTCCCGTCGGGCGTGAAAGCCAGCCCGGAGGGATAGCGGGCATAGGGGGTCAGATCGCTGGGATCGACCCTGAATTGAGGCCCCAGCGGGACCTGGGCCCAGCCCGCCGCCAGCGCTCCCATCACCATCAGCCACCACAGGCACAAAGATCCACGCCAAGCTTTCATGGGTCCATCATACATAGAGCGCCGGGGGACGAGCAGGCGGAAGGAGGGGATTGCGGTACCGTCTGGAAGATAGTACGCTTCCCCACGACATGTCTAAACAGAACAAGATGACGAGAAACGAAGCTCTCGATGTCCTCCTGGTCCCTCAGGCACTCAAGCGCGTCCGGCAGGCCACGGGTCTCCGGCAGATCGACGTTTCGGCCCGGAGCGGCCTGAGCAAGGCCATGGTCTCGGCGTATGAAGGGGGGAAGGCGCTGCCGTCCCTGCCCAGCCTTTCGGCCTATCTGGGCGCGATCGGACGCGACCTGTCCGACCTTCAGGAAGCGGTCGACGAGATGCGCGGCTTCCCCGTCCACCGGGCCGACGACGCCGACGCCCGGGAGCGGGCCGTGGGCCGCGCGGTGCTGAAGGCGCTCCGGGGGCTGGACTTCGAGGCGCCGGACGGCAGCGCGGCCGAGGGCGCTCCGGCGTAGGGCGCCCCTGAGACGGGCGCCCAGCCCTGTAACGTTTTCGACCTTTGGGCATAATAGGAGGGAGGAAACGAATCGGGGCTCATGACGTTCAGCATCGGCGGCCTTTCGAGCGTTCTTGACGGCAAGTACCGTCTGGACGATCGCCTCGGGGAAGGGGCTGCCGGCGTCGTCTACCGGGCCACCCATCTCGGGCTCAAGAAGGTCTTCGCCCTCAAGCTCCTGAAGCCCGCTCCGGGGCTCGATCCGTTCTCGGTGAGCCGCTTCCAGCGGGAAGCCGAGGCGCTCGGGCGCCTCCGGCACCCCCACATCGTGGACGTCACCGACTCCGGGATCGATCCCGGGACGGGCGCTCCCTATCTGGTGATGGAGCTCCTGGACGGCGTGCCCCTCGCCGAGCTCTGCCGGACGGCGGGCCCCCTGCCCCTGGAACGGGCGCTGCCGATCCTCGACGCCATCGCCGCCGCCGTCGACGCGGCCCACCAGCAGGGCATCCTCCACCGCGACCTCAAGCCGGGCAACATCCTGCTCTGCGGGCGGGACGGCGAGACCCCGGCGGTGAAGGTGCTGGACTTCGGCCTGGCGGAGATCGCGGGAGCCCCCCTTCCGGCGCCCGGGCCCTCCTCCGGAGCCGAGGCGGACGGACGCCTGACCGCCACCGGCGACCTCCTCGGCACGCCGCTCTACGCGGCGCCGGAGGTGATCCGCGGCGGCCGGACCAGCCCGGCCTCGGACCTCTACTCGCTCGGCGTGATCGCCTACGAGATGCTCGCCGGCCGGCCGCCGTTCGAGGGCTCGACGCGGGAGGTCCTGAGCGGGCATCTCGAAAGCGAGCCCCCGCAAGGAGCCCTCTCCGGCCCGGTGTGGAGCGTCCTGCGGGACTGCCTGGCGAAAGATCCGGACCGGCGTCCGGCCACCGCCCGCGAGGCCGTCCGCCGGCTCCGGGCCGCCGCCGGCCACGAGCGCCGCGCCCGCTGGCTGCGGACCGAGGCGCCGCGCCGGGCCCTCCTCGCCGTCCTGCTCGCGGCGGCCGTGCCGGCCGCGGGCTTCCTCTTCCCCACCGGCCTGCCCGCCGTCGAGCGCTGGGCCTATGACCTGCGGGTGCGCACCGCTCCGCCGATCGATCCCGATCCGCGGATCCTGCTGGTCACGCTCGACGATGGTCCCAAGCTGATCGCGGACCGGGCGGACGAGATCGCCGGCACGCTCGAACGCGTCTTCGCCGCTGGAGCGCGCGGCGTGGCGATCGACGTCGTGCTGCCTGAACGGTGGAGCGAGTCTCAGGCCTTCTCGGACCTCGTGCTCCGTCGTCGGGAAAACCTCACC
>JAICSG010000807.1 GCA_025937035.1 Thermoanaerobaculia bacterium
CGATCGTGGGCGCCTGGAAGAGGGCGCTCCCCGGCCGGTCGGTGCCGAAGGCGCGCGCCGTCCGGGAGGCCGCCCGGGCGGCCAGCAGCGAGTGGCCGCCCAGCTCGAAGAAATTGTCGTGGACGCCGATCCCCTCGACGCCCAGGACCTCGCTCCAGATGGCGGCCAGGACCTCCTCCGCGGGCGTGCGCGGCCTCGCGGCCCCGCCGCTCTCGGCCGCGGCCGGCTCGCAGGCCGGCAGCGCCCGGCGGTCGATCTTGCCGTTGGGGCTCTTCGGCAGGGCGTCCAGCAGCACCCAGGCCGAGGGCACCATCGGCTCGGGCAGCGCCTGCCGCAGCGCCCGCCGCAGCTCCTCGGGGAGCCCCTCGCGGTCCCCGGCCGGCACCACGTAGGCGACCAGCCGGCCGCGCTCCGGGTCCGCGAGCGCCACCGCCTCGCGCACCCGGGGGTGGCGAGCGAGCGCCGCCTCCACCTCTCCGAGCTCGATGCGGAACCCCCGCACCTTGACCTGGTGGTCCAGGCGGCCCAGGAAGTCCAGCTCTCCCTCCGGGCCCTGGCGCACCCGGTCGCCGGTGCGGTAGAGCCGTCCCCCCGGAGCACCGCCGAAGGGGTCGGGAACGAAGCGCTCCGCCGTGGCCTCGGGGCGGCCGAAGTAGCCGCGCGCCAGCCCCTCGCCGCCCAGGAAGAGCTCGCCGGGGACGCCCAGCGGCACCGGCTCCAGGCCGGGGCCCAGCACGTAAGCCGCCGTGCCGGCGACCGGCCGGCCGATCGAGCAGCGCGCCGGCCCCTCCGCCTCGATCCGGGCGAGCGTCGAGTAGGTGGTGTCCTCCGAGGGCCCGTAGAGGTTGAGCAGGCGCGCGGAGCCCGCCGCGTGGACGCGCCGCGCCAGGATGCGCGGCAGCGGCTCGCCGGCCAGGACCACGGTACGCACCGAGCCCGGCAGAGCGCCGTCGCGCACCAACTCGGCCATCGCCGAGGGGACCGTGTTGACCAGCGTCACCCCCTCGGCCGCCACCGCGGGCAGCGCCAGGGCGTTCTCCGCCAGGATCACCCGGCCGCCCCAGGCCAGCGGCACGAAGATTTCGAAGACCGACAGGTCGAAGCAGACCGAGGTTGCGGCGAGCACCCCCGCCAGGTCGTCCGGCGGGAAGACCTGACGCGCCCAGAAGGCCAGCGCTACGGCGCTGCGGTGCTCGATGGCCACCGCCTTGGGACGGCCGGTCGAGCCGGAGGTGTAGATCAGGTAGGCCAGGTTGCCGGCCGTGGCCTCCGGACCCTCCGGACCCTCCGGGCCGGCGTCCGCCGCGTCGACGAGCAGAACCCGCCCGGCGCCCGCCGGCAGGCGCTCCGCGAGCTCGCCGCGGGTCAGCAGGACGGCCGCCCGGGAGTCCTCGATCATGAGCTCCACGCGCGCCGGAGGATAGGCGGGATCGAGAGGCACGTAAGCGCCGCCGGCCCGCAGCACCCCGAGCAGAGCCACCACCAGGTCGAGCGAGCGGTCGAGGAAGACCCCCACCCGCGCCTCCGGCCCGACCCCGAGACGGCGCAGCCGCGCGGCCAGCGCGGCCGACCGCCGCTCCAGCTCCGCGTAGGAGAGACGGCCGTCGCGCGCCACCAGGGCCGGCGCTCCGGGCGTGCGCGCCGCCTGCGCGGTGAACAGGTCGTGGAGGCGGAGGTGAGGAGGGTAATCCAGAGGCTCCACGTTCCACTCCCGCAGGAGCTGGAGCCGCTCCACGGGCGAGAGGAGAGACAGCTCGGAGATCCGCCGGCCGGGATCGGCCGCGACGCCGGAGAGCAGCGTGACGAAGCCGGCGAGCAGCCGCCGCGCGGTCGCCGCGTCGAACAGGTCGCTGTTGTGCTGCAGCGCGAGCGCCAGCCCGTCGTCGAGCTGGGCGGCCGCCAGAGAGAGGTCGAGCTGGGCGGCCCGCTCCTCCAAAGGGAGGCTTTCGAGTGTCAGATCGCCCGCCTGGACGCGCGCGCCGCGCTCGCCCACGGCGAAGCCCGCGAGCCCGGCCAGGGAGGCCGGCGCCTTCTGGAGCACGAGCAGGACCTGGTAGACAGGCGAGCGGCTGGGGTCCCGCGCCGGCTGCAGCCGCTCGGCGAGCCGCGCGAAGGGGTAGGAGCGGTGGGCGAAGGCCTCCAGGGCCTCGCGGCGGGCTCGCTCCAGATGTCCGGCGAACGGCGGGTCCCCCTCCAGACGGGAGCGCATCACCACCGGATTGACGAAGTAGCCCACGGAGCGCGCGAGGTCCGGCGTGTCCCGCCCCGCAGTGGGCGTGCCGACCAGCAGGTCGTCCTGGCCGGTGAGGCGGTGCAGGAGGGCCTGGAAGGCGGCGAGCAGGACCACGAAGAGGGTGGCGGAGCGTTCGCGTCCGAGCATGGCCAGGGCCGCGGCCGTGCCGGCGTCCAGCCGCTCGCGGACGACGGCGCCGGCGAAGGTCTGCACCGGCGGCCGCGGCCGGTCGGCCGGCAGATCGATCTCCGGCGGCGCGCCGGCGAGGCTCTCCCGCCAGAAATCCCAGAGGCGCTCGCCAGCCTCGCCGGCGAGCGCCTCCTCCTCGCGGCGGGCCTGCTCCGCGGGACCCGGGCCGGGGAGAGGGAGGTCCGGCGCGGCGCCCCGCCGGGACGTGGTGTCGCGGGCCCCCAGCTCCTCGACCAGGACGCCGTGCGAGGCGAGGTCGCTGACGATGTGGTGCACGGCGAGGAGCAGGGCGTGCTCTCCTCCCGGCCGCTCGA
>JAICSG010000461.1 GCA_025937035.1 Thermoanaerobaculia bacterium
CGCCGGCTGCGCCGGATCGGCCCTGCGTCCGGACGACACCCAGCAGCAGGAGATCCAGGCGCTCAAGGCGCGCATCGTCGACCTGCAGCGCGAGGCGGCCATGAATCAGGTGGAGATGGCCCAGCTCCGCCAGCAGGTGGCCGAGCTGGAGGCCCGTAACGGCGGCGCTCCGCGCCCCCCCGCGCCCTCCTCCACCCTGCGCACGGCGCCGGCTCCCACTCCGATATCGCCGCCGAGGAGCGCCGTGAAGGAAGATCCCAAGATGGCGCCCCGACCGGCGGCGCCCGCTCCGGCCAAGCCTGCGCCGGCCCCTCAGGCGCGCCGCAGCGAGCCGGAGCGTCCGGTCACCCGGCCGGTCGAGCAGCCGATCGAAGAGGTGGACATCGCGCTCCCCGAGACCGGTCCGCAGCCGCCGCCGCGCCGCGCGCCCGCCTCCTCGCCCAAGCCGGCGGCCCCCTCGGCCTCGACGGCCCCGAAGACGGTCTCGGCGCCGCCCGCGGCTCCCAAGCCGGCACCGCCGAAGACGTCGAGCGCGCTCCCCACGCCGCCTCCGGCCGAGCCGAAGCCCGCCGCGCCCGCTCCGGTGGAGCCGTCCGCGCCGGCGCCGTCCACGTCCAATCCCGGGGACGAGCCGGCGTCTTCGACCGAGTCGCTCTCGCCGGCCACCCAGGCGCTCTACGACCGCGGCTACACGCTCTTCAACCAGGGCCACTTCGTGGACGCCGAGGCGAGCTTCCAGCGCTTCCTCCAGGCGAACCCCAAGAGCGAGCTGGCCGACAACGCCCAGTACTGGATCGGCGAGTGCCGCTACTCCCGCAACGACGTCAAGGGCGCCCTCGCCGCCTTCCGGGCGGTGGTCGAGAAGTATCCCAAGGGGAACAAGGTGGCGGACGCGATGCTCAAGTCCGGCCAGTGCCTGGAGGCCATGGGGGATGTCGAAGGGGCCCGTGTGACCTACCGCGAGGTCAACCGACGCTTCCCCGGCAGCGCCGCCGCCGCCGTGGCGGAGGAGCGGCGGGCGAAGCTGCCATAGGCCCCTCACTCCCCCAACCCCCTCTCTCCCGGCCCTCCACCACCCCGCCGGGGAGAGAGGGGGCTTTGAGCGCCTTGCCACTGTAGAGACGCCCCGTGGGGCGTCTCTCCGGCCTGAGGCGGCGGCCCGGTTTCGGAGACGCCCCACGGGGCGTCTCTACAGTGGCGGCGGCAGAGTTGCCCTTTCTTTCTCCCTCTTCTCCCCGGCGGGGTGGGTGGAGGGCCGGGAGAAGAGGGCCGGGGTGATGAGGGGCTCTAGCGCTGCCGCTTCAGGCTCAGCCCCCACCCCCGGTCGGGGCCGGGTTTGGTAAGCGTGTAGAGATTGCGGGCGGTGTGGAGCTCCAGCACCGGCCGGTCGTCCCGGTTCAGGGTCGGGGCCTTCGCCTGGAGCCGCGCGATCGCCGCCGCGTCGAGGTCGGGCTGGGCCAGGAAGGACGCGATCTGGCCCGGCTCGAGGCCGGCGTTGTGGAGGTCGGCGAGCACGGCCGGGGGGAGCGCGCCGGGGCGCTGGCCGCCGAGCGGCAGCGGAGCGGCCGAGGCCACGATCACCGCCACGCCGCCGTTCGTCCACGCCGCCATGTGCGGGAACTGGGTACCCATCGTGGCCAGCGCCGTGTCGAAATCCCCCGGGGCCAGCTCGTAAAGGGGGAGCCACTGGCAGAGCAGCCCGCCGGGCCGCAGCCGGGCCTTCACCGCCTGATAAAACTCGCGGGTGAACAGCCCCGAGACCCCCGACACCCAGAGGTTCGGCGGCTCGCTGATGATGACGTCGAATTTCTCCGTGCCGCGCTCGATGAAGCTCCGCCCGTCGTCGATCGCCAGGCGCAGGCGCGGGTCCCCGAGAGCGTTGCGGTTGGCCGCGGAGAACCAGGTCCGCGTCGCCTCGACCACCAGCGGATCGAGCTCCACCTGCACGATCTGGCGCGGCTCGGGGTGCGCCGTGATCGCGCCCAGGGTGATGCCGCCGCCCAGCCCGATGTTCACCACGCGCTCCGGGTGGGGGTGGAGCAGCAGCGGCAGATGGCCCAGCAGGTACTGCGCGAAATTGTCGGTGGCGCTGGTCGAGGCGTCCGTCTTGCCGTTGTGCTTGAGATAGAGGTCGGTCGCCGTGCGGGTGACCGTCACCTGGCCATAGAACCCCTGGCGCCGGAAGACCACCTCGTGGGCCGCGTTCAGGGTCTGATAGGCCTCGTACGAGCCCTGGCGCACGCCGCTGTAGTAGAGCGCGTTCCACGGCGGCTCGAAGGCGAGCAGCGGTGGCGTGAGCAGCAGCGCCGCCAGGGCCAGAATCCCCAGCGGAACCGCCGCCCGGCGGCGGTCCGGCCGCGGGGCCAGGCTCCAGAACAGGGCGGCGCTGCCCAGATAGATCACCACCACGATGGCCAGCAGGCCGTCGAAGCCGAGGCGCGGCAGGATCAGGAACTCCCCCGCCAGCGCTCCCACCACCGACCCCGCGGTGTTGACGAAATAGACGCCGCCGAGCGTGCGCGCCTCCTCCCCCCGTTGCGGCGCGAGCAGGCGCACCACGGCCGGGAAGTTGGCTCCCATCGCCAGGGTGGCCAGCGCGACCAGGGCGAACACCAGCAGGAAGACCCCGAATTGAAAGGTGGCGTAGTGATCCGTCGCCTGATAGATCGCCAGATAGATCCGCTCGAACGGCTCGCGGGCGCGGAAGACGAGCAGCCCGCCCAGGGCCACGGTGGCCTGCAGCCAGGCGATCAGCAGGGTGATGTCGCCGCCCCGCGCCAGCCGCCGGCGCACCGCCGCGCTCCCCGCCCCGATGCCGGTGAGGAACCCGGCCACCACCGTGCTGAGCGAGAAGATGCTGGTGCCGTTGAGCAGATAGAAGAAGCGGTTCCAGCCGGTCTCCAGCAGCAGCGCGGCGGCGCCGGTGCAGAAGAACGAGAAGAGGACGGCCCGCCGCTCTCCGGCCCTGAGCTCCCGCGTCGTCGGCGCTGCCGGCGCCGGGGCTTCCGCCTTGCCGCGCCCCTTCTTCCGCTGCCGGGCCTGTGGTGGAGGCGCCGCGGCGATCTTGATGGGAGATGGCGCGGGCAGGGGGCCCAGGCGCGCCAGCACGGCGGCGAGGCCCAGCGCGCCGGCCCCCAGGGCCCAGGTGCTGCCGTTGAGGCCCAGCCACGGCACCAGGACGAAGCCGCCGAGCAGCGCCCCGCCCGCCGCTCCCAGGGTGTCCGCGGCATAGAGCGCCGCCACCGCGCCCGCCGACGTCCGGCTGTAGAGCTGGGTGGCGAGCGGCAGGATGGCCCCGATGGCCAGCGTCGGCGGCAGCAGCACCAGGGCCACGACCGGCAGCCGTACCGCCGCCCGCGCCAGCGGCGCCAGCCCTTCCGGAGCCACCGCCAGGAACAGGGCGCGGGCGGCGTCCAGCAGCGGCAGGCTGGCGGCGCACAGCAGGCCCAGCACCGCGAGCAGGCCGGCGAGCCAGCGCTCCGGCCGCGCCTCCTCCGCCGCCCGCCGGCCGCCCCAGGCGGCGCCGCAGGCAAGGCCCGCGAGCATCACCGCCAGCACGCTGGCGAACACCCCGGCGGTGGCGCCGAACAGCAGGGTCACCTTGCGCACCCACACCACCTGGGCCGCGAGCGAGACCAGGTTGGCGTAGCCGACGGCGGCGATCAAGGGGAGGCGGCGGCGGTCCATGACAGGGCGGGGAGTATAACGGAACCCCCCGGCCGGGGCGCGCCTACTTCGTCGTGCAATAGGACCCCGGCCGGCCGGTGATCTGGTCCAGGTTGATCTGCAGGAACCCCTGCCCGTCCAGCCCAAGCCAGGCGGTGGCGTCGGCGCATTTCCCCACCCCGGAGGCGCAGTAGACCGAGTCGTGCCGGATACCGGTGAAATCCTCCACGGCCGTCGCGGCCTGCGTGGAGCAGCCCCACAGCCACATCCCGGCGTCATAGCAGAGCGAGTACTGGAACACCGGATCGCAGGTGATTGTGAGCCGCCGCGGCGGCTGGCCCGGCGCGGTCCGGGCCGAGTCGGCCAACGTCACCGAGACCGCCGTCACCACATTGTTGGGAGCCACCGTCCGGGAGATCGCGACCACATTGCCCCGCAGGGGATTGACGACGTTCTGGTCCTGGCTGAAAACGGGAAACGCGGCCAGAGCGGAAAGACACAGCGAGAAGGCGACAGCGCGGCGATTGAGCATGGGTTTCACTCCTATCGAGGTGAAACATTGGGAGACCAAGGGCCCAAATCCTGACCATTCAGGTTTGGGCTCCTCAAGGAGTGCCCTCAACCGCGGATCGATTTCATGCAGTTATTCGATCATGCCCCCTTCCGCTGCGCCGTCCTTCAGGAACGTACCTACTTCGCCGTGCAATACGAAGCCGGCCG
>JAICSG010000994.1 GCA_025937035.1 Thermoanaerobaculia bacterium
GAGGGGCGAAACGAGACAGGGATGACTGGGGATCTGGAGACGGATGGAACCGATCGCCGCCCGGTTTGGGGCCGGTATGGGAAAACCGTCCGTCCTTTTGGGGAACCTCAGACTTATATAGAACTACCCGTCGTTCTATATGGCCGAGCCTCCGTCTTTTTGGGGAGACCCCTCTCCCTTTCAGGACGGGGCCCCGTCTTTTTGGGGAGACCCCAGGTTCATATGGGGAGACCCCTCGTCCTATATGGCCGGGCCTCCGTCCTTTTGGGGAGACCCCTCTCCCTTTCAGGACGGAGCTCCGTCTCTTTGGGGAGACCCCAAGTTCATATAGGGAGACCCCTCGTCCTATATGGCCGGGCCTCCGTCTTTTTAGGGAGACCCCTCTCCCCGGAATTCCCTACGCCACCTGGTCCGCCTTCGCCGCCAGGATGAAATCGTTCTCGCTGAGGCCTCCCACGGAGTGGGTCCAGAGGGTCACCTTCACCCGTCCCCAGGTGAGGAAGATGTCGGGGTGGTGCCCCTCGCGCTCGGCGATCTCGCCCAGGCGGTTGACGAAGTCGAGAGCTTCTCGGAAGTCCTTGAAGCGGTATTCCTTTTCCAGGTGATGCTCATTCGGCATGGTCCAGCCGAACTGGAGCTGCCCGAAGAGCTTCCGGAGCTCCTCCCCCTTGAGCGCGCTCCCCTCGGCCGGCTTGCACGTCTTTTCCAGCAGATCGTTCATCGTTCACCTCCACGCTCCCGTGCCCTCCACGCGGGGACGACTGCAACCCTAATGCCTGCAACGGCTGGCACATAGCTTGCCACATCTGGAGGCGAGCGGCGGTACCACCTGCAGGGAATCGACTCGACGCCGCGGGAGCAGACCATGCAGCCACAGTACGCATACGTCCAGCCAGGCCGCGAGCTCCCGGAGATGAGCCCCGCGCGCCAGCGGCTGGTGATCGCGGGCCTCGCCGTCTCGGCCCTGCTGTTCCTCGGCGGTTTCGTCCTCGCGGGCTATCTCTGGAAGCTCTCCTGGAAATTCCCGCAGGCCCCCTTCAAGCAGCCTTCCCGGCTCTACGCCAGCGCCCCCGTGCTCTCCCCGGGCGAGCCCTTTTCCCCGGACGAGATGGTGGCCGAGCTGAAGGACGCCGGCTATCGCGAGGCCTCCCCGGGAGCGCCGATCACGCCGGGCACCTACCGCCGCCTCGAGGACCGCGTCGTGGCCAACCTGCGCCATTTCCCCACCCCCGACGGCGAGGCCGGCGGCGCGGCGGTGGGGGCCGCCTTCCGCGGCGGCCGGGTGGCCGGCGTCTGGGTGGACGGCAAGCCCGCCAGGAGCGCCGCGCTGGAGCCGCCTCTGCTCGCCTCCTTCTATGACAAGGACCTGGAGGAGCGCCGGCCGGTCACCCTCGACCGCCTGCCGGACGAGGTGGTGAAGGCCGTGCTGGCCGCCGAGGACTCGGGCTTCTACATCCATCCCGGGGTATCTCCCACCGGCGTCGCCCGCGCCCTCCTGGTGGATCTGCGCGGCGGCGAGGTGCAGCAGGGGGGGAGCACCATCACCCAGCAGCTCGTCAAGAACGTCTATCTCTCCAACCGGCGCACGCTCAAGCGCAAGGCCGAGGAGGCGATGATCGCCATGTTCATGGAGCTGCGCCATGGCAAGCAGGCGATCCTGGAGGCCTACCTCAACGAGATCTACCTCGGCCGCAGCGGCCCGGCCAACCTGATCGGCCTGGGCTCCGCCTCCCGCGCCTACTTCAACCGCGACGCCGCCGAGCTGACCCTGGCCCAGGCCGCCACCCTGGCGGGGATGATCCACTCGCCCGGCGGCACCTCGCCCATCGAGCATCCCGACCGCGCCCTCGATCGCCGCAACTGGGTGCTCCAGCGGATGGGCGAGCTCGGCTGGGCGAAGCCGGAGCGGGTGAAGGAGGCCCAGAGCGAGCCGCTGGGGGTCGATCCCCATCCGGTCGAGACGCGGCCGATCGCCCCCTATTTCGCCGACGAGGCCGCCAACGAGGCCAAGGACCGGTTCGGCGCCGACGAGCTGGACGGCAAGGGGTATCTCCTCTTCTCGACCCTGCGCTGGGCCGACCAGCGGCGGGCCGAGGCGGCGGTGGCGCAGGGGCTCGGCGCCCTGGACA
>JAICSG010000984.1 GCA_025937035.1 Thermoanaerobaculia bacterium
GGTGCGCACCACCTCGTTGACCGCCTCCACGGTGACCGGCTTCTGATGCCAGCAGACGAGGTCGACCACGGAGCCGTTGGCCACCGGCACGTTCATCGAGTAGCCGGTGATCTTGCCCCTGAGGTCGGGAATCAGCTCGGCGAGCAGCTCGGCCGCGTGGGTCTCCTGCGGGATGATGTTCTCCCCCGCCGCCCGCCCCCGGCGCGGATCGTCGGCCGGCACGTCGGCCAGCCGCTGGTGGTTGGTGAAGGCATGGACGGTAGTGAGGAAGACCCGCTCGTCGCCGAAGGCGTCGTCGAGCACCTTGATCACCGGCCCGGCGGCGATGGCGGTGGCCGAGGCGGCCGAGACGACGCGGTGCTCGGGGCGGAGCTCGTCCTCGTTGACCCCGAAGACGATGGTGAAGTCCGGCGGCTCGGCCGGCGGCGAGCAGAGGATCACCCGCTTGGCCCCGGCCGCGAAGTGGCGCTCGACCTCGGCGCGGGTGCGGTATTTCGAGGTGGCCTCGATGACCACGTCGACCCCCAGCTCCCCCCAGGGCGGCGTCGCCTGAGAGCCCTTCTCCTCGGTCAGCATGCGGACCTGGCGCCCGGCCACGGAGAGGTGGCCGTCCTTGATGCTCACCTCGTCCGGAAACCGGCCGAGGATGGTGTCGAAGCGGAGAAGGTAGGCGAGCGCCGCCGGGTCCGCCACGTCGCTCACCGCCTCGATCCGCAGGTCGTCGCTCTTGTAGAGGATGCGGAAGATGTTCCTCCCGATCCGTCCCAATCCCATCAACCCGATTCCTGTGGGCATGACTCGTAACCTCCCTTCCACCCCTAGAACCTAACACGTCCGGGGGCCCGGCCTCATTCCCTCCAGGCCTATCCTCCTGGAAACAGGATGTTTTCCGTCTCGTAACGATGGATTGACAGTCCCGTCACCGATTTCTAGAATCGGCCACCGGCAGGGTTTCAACAAAGAATGCGTGGGAGGGACATCCAGTGCGGTTCAGCTTGGTAGAGCCGGTTCGAGCCTTCCGCCGCTCTCTCGCGGCGGCCGCCACCGTCCTCCTCCTCTCCTGTAGCGGCGCCCCCGCGCCCCGGACGCCCGCGGCCGCTCCAGCCGCCAAGCCCGCCCACGTCTCGGTCGTCCCCCAGGAGAGCTGGCGCGACGCGGTCCTCTACTTCGTGATCACCGACCGCTTCGCCGACGGCGATCCGGGCAACGACCAGAACGTCGACATCAACGCCAAGGGGACCTTCCACGGCGGCGACCTCAAAGGGCTGACCGAGCATCTCGACGACATCGCCGACCTCGGGGTGACGGCCCTCTGGATCACCCCGGTGGTCAAGAACATCGACGGCTTCGTTACCGGCGCGGGCTTCCCCGACTGGGGGTACCACGGCTATTGGGCCGACGACTTCTATCGCCTCGACCCCCGCTTCGGCAGCGAGGCGGACCTGAAAGCTCTGGTGGACGAGGCGCACGCCCGCGGCCTGAAGGTGCTGCTCGACGTGGTCTACAACCACGCGGGCTATGAGAGCAAGATGCTCGACGACCCGCGTTTCAAGGACTGGCTCCGGGTGGGCGGCACCTGCGGCCAGGACGACCTGACGATGTGCGTCGCGGGGCTCCCCGACTTCAAGACCGAGCTTCCGGCGGTGCGCGACTACCTGATGAAGGCCCATCTCGGACTGGCCAAGAGGGTGGGGGTGGACGGCTTCCGGCTCGACACGGTGAAGAACGTCGAGCACGGCCTCTGGCAGGAGCAGCGGCGGCGCACCCGCGCGGAGCTGGGACCGGGCTTCTTCCTGCTCGGCGAGGTCTGGGGGGGCGACGCGCAGTCGCTCGACCCCTGGTTCGCGGACGACGAGATGGACGCCGGCTTCGACTTCTCCTTCCAGGGGAACGTCCTCGGCTGGGTCCAGGGGCGGGGGCGGACGGTGGCCTTCGACCACTACCTGAAGTCGCGCGAGAAGGTGCGCGCCGGCCATCTCCTCTCCCCCTATCTCTCCTCGCACGACGTGCCGGGAGCGCTCTACCAGCTCAAGGGGGACAAGGAGCTGTTCCGCCTGGCGGCGCTCCTGGAGATGACCGCGTCCGGCATCCCGATGATCTATTACGGCGAGGAGGTCGGCCGCCCGGGCGGGGACTGGCCGGACAACCGCAGCGA
>JAICSG010000244.1 GCA_025937035.1 Thermoanaerobaculia bacterium
GCCTCCTGCGGGGTGGTGAACGGATCGTCGTGCCCCATGCCGAAGACGATGTAGGCCTTGATGCGCGGGGCGGTTATCTCGTTGCGGGCGCTCTTGGCCCGCTCGTCGAGCGTCCAGTCGATGCCGTTGCCACTGCCGGGATCGCGGACGGTGGTGACGCCGTGCCCCATCCAGAGCTTGAAGACGTATTCGGCCGGCGTCCCCTGCTCCTTGCCGCCGATGTGCCCGTGCATGTCGACGAAGCCCGGCAGGACGTACATGCCGTGGAGGTCCATCTCGCGGTCCCCCTCCCCGGCCTTGGGACGCTTGTCGGGATCGGGCGCCACTCCCGGGCTCCCCACCGGCACCACGTCGGCGATGCGGTTCTTCTCGATCACGATGTCGACCGGCCCGATCGGGGGGGCGCCGGTGCCGTCGATCACCGTCACCCCGCGCAGGATCAACCGCTTGAAGGGCCCTTCCCCTTCGGCCCGCGGCGGCGCCGGAAGGATCGAGGTGTCCTTGGCCTTCTTCTCGGTCTTCTTCTCTTCCGGCTTCTTCTGGGCGGTCTTCTCCACCGCCAGCGCGGCGAGACAGCCGGCGAGCAGCAGGACGGAGCACAGCCACGAGATCTTTCTCTTCATGGGTCGATCCCCTCCGGAAAACCCGGATTCTACGGCATCAGGCGGCGGCGCGCCGGGGTACCACGAAGATCACCCCCACCGCCGCCGCCAGGGCGAGCAGGGCGCCGAAGTTGAAGGCGGTGGCCGATCCCCAGCGGTCCCAGAGGGCGCCGAAGAGAAGCGAGGCGGGGAGCGCCCCGATGCCGATCGCCAGGTTGTACCAGCCGAAGGCCGACCCGCGCCGGTTCTTGGGGACGAGGTCGGCCACCAGGGCCTTCTCCACCCCCTCGGTCAGGCCGAAGTAGATCCCGTAGACCGCGAAGAGGGCCCAGGCGTGCCAGGTCTGGCTGGCGCGGCCGAAGAGGAAGTAGACGGCGGCGTAGACCAGCCAGCCGGCGGCAATCAGCGGCTTGCGGCCGATGCGGTCCGAGAGAATGCCGCCGGGGGTGTTGGAGAGGGCCTTGACCAGGTTGAGCAGGGCCCAGAGGATTGGGATCAGGCTGGTGGCGACCCCGAGCTGGCCGGCCCGCAGCAGCAGGAAGGCGTCGGTCGAGTTGCCGAGGGTGAACAGCAGGAGGACCCCGAGATAGGCCCAGAACCGACCGCTAAGAGGGGCTTTGAGATCGACCTCACCATCTTTCTTGGGCGGCGCCGTCCGCGGCACCTCGCGGACCCCGAAGAGCAGGGTCAGCACCGCCAGGGCTCCGGGGATGGCGGTGAGCAGGAAGACCGTGCGCAGCGGCAGCCCCTCCCAGCGCAGGATGGCGAAGGCGATGAGCGGCCCCAGCACCGCGCCCAGGTTGTCAGCGGCGTTGTGGAAGCCGAAGGCCCGGCCGCGGATGGCCGGATCGACCGAATCGGCGATCAGGGCGTCGCGGGGGGAGGTGCGAATCCCCTTACCGACCCGGTCGGAGACGCGGATCCCCAGCACCTGGGCGGCCGACTGCGCGAGACCGATCAGGGGGCGGACCACCGAGGCGAGGAGGTAGCCCGCCAGCACCAGGGGCTTGCGCCGGGCGACGCGATCCGACCACCAGCCGCTGGCCCATTTGAGCAGCGCCGCCGTGGTCTCGGCCGCCCCTTCGATGGTGCCCACGTAGGTGGCGCTCGCCCCCAGGACGGTGGCCAGGAACACCGGGATCAGCGGATAGGTCATCTCCGTCGCCACGTCGGTGAGGAAGCTCACCGCGCCGAGAGCGAGGACGTTGCGGCCGAGGCGGGGACTTTTCGGGAGGTCGGCTGCCATGGTCGGGGATTCTAAGATGAAAAAACGGAACGGCCGGCGCGCGAGCACCGGCCGTTTGGAATTCCGCGAAGACGGTCCGGCTAGGAGCCGATCTTCTTGGGAGCCGAGGTCTGGGCCCGGCCGGCCTTCTGAGTGGAGACCTTCTTCGTCTCGCTCTTGGCCTCTTTCTTGGGCTTCGGCTTGTCCTCCGCCTTCGCCTTGCCCTTGGCCGGCTCCTTCTCCTTGGCCTCCTTCTTCGGCTTCGGCGTCTTGGGCGCCTTGGCCTTGGGGGCCTGGGACTCCTTCACCGGCTCGGCCGCCTCGGCGTCGGGACGGTCTACCAGCTCGAGCACCGCCATCTCGGCGCCGTCACCCAGACGGGGCCCGAGCTTGACGATGCGCAGATAGCCGCCCGGCCGGGCCGTGAAGCGGGGCGCGATCTCGTCGAATACCTTCTTGACCAGATCGCGCTTGAGCACCCACCGCAGCACCCAGCGGCGGTCGTGCAGGGTGCCGTGCTTCCCCCGGGTGATCACCTTCTCGGCGATGGGGCGCAGCTCCTTGGCCTTGGGGAGCGTGGTGACGATCTTCTCCTTCTCCACCAGCGACTGGAGCTGGTTGCGGAACAGGGCCTCCCGGTGGGAGGAGGTCCGCCCCAGCTTCCGGTGTCTCATCGCGTGACGCATGATCTCCTCCGTTTACGCCGAAGCCGAGGGGCGGTCCGGCACGTCCATTCCGAGCGAGAGCCCGAGCTTGTCGAGAACCTCCTGGACCTCTTCAAGCGACTTCTTGCCGAAGTTCTTGGTCTCCAACATGTCCTTCTCGGTCCGGCGCACCAGGTCGCGGAGCGTGTGGATGTTGGCGTTCTTGAGCGAGTTGGCCGAGCGGACCGAGAGATCGAGGTCGTCGATCGGCTTGGCCAGCAGGGCGTCGAGACCGGCGAGCTCTTCCCGGCCCAGCTCGCCGCCATCATGCCGCAGGCTCTCCTCGGTCTGGATGAAGATGCCGAGGTGGTCCTTGAGCAGCATGGCGGCCAGCGACACCGCCTCCTCGGGGCGCACCGTGCCGTTGGTCCACACCTCCAGGATCAGGCGCTCGTAGTCGGTCGCCTGACCGACGCGGGCCGCCTCGACCCGGAAGTTGACCCGGCGGACCGGGCTGTGGGCGGAGTCGACCGGAATCCAGCCGATGCCCATCGATTCATCGAAGTTGCGGTCGGCCGAGACGTAGCCGCGCCCCTTCTTGATCTGGGCCTGGAGCTTGAACCGCCCCTCCTCGTTGATGGTGGCGATATGGACGTTGGGGTCGAAGATCTCGACCTGCGGGTCCTCGCTCATCTGGCCGGCGGTCACCTTGCCGGGCCCCTGGACGTCGACCGACAGCACCTTCGGCTCCTCGGAGTGGAGGGTGATCGACATCTGCTTGAGGTTGAGGATGATGTCGGTGACGTCCTCGACCACGCCGGGGATCGACGAGAACTCGTGCAGCACCCCCTCGATGTTGACCGCGGTGATGGCCGCGCCCTCGATCGAGGAGAGCAGGCAGCGCCGCAGGGCGTTGCCGATGGTAGTGGCGAAGCCCCGCTCGAACGGCTGGGCCGTGAACCGGCCGTACGTCGCCGTCAGGGTCTCGGTCTCGGCCTCGACCCGCGTGGGGCGTTGAAATCCTTTCCAAAGCATACTGTGAGCTCCTTTCCTGGATCCGTCTCGGCCGCTTAGCGGCTGTAGAGCTCGACGATGAGCTGCTCCTGGATCGGGAGCTTGATGTCCTCCCGGACCGGCAGGCGGAGCACCCGTCCGGTCGTGTTCTCCGCGTTCAGCTCCAGCCAGTCCGGCACGCCGCGTCCACGCGCCGTCTCGACGCTGGAGCGGATCAGCGGGTTCTTGCGGCTGGCCTCCTTGATCGCGACCCCCTGCCCCGCCTTCACCTGGAAGGACGGAATGGTGATCTTGCGGTCGTCCACCTGCACGTGGCCGTGGCGGATGAGCTGGCGCGCCTGGGCACGCGAGGCGGCGAAGCCAAGGCTGTAGACGACGTTGTCCAGGCGCCGCTCGAGCTGCACCAGGAGGTTCTCGCCGGTGATCCCCTTGCGGCGGTCGGCCTCGGCGAAATAATTGCGGAACTGCGACTCGAGCACCCCGTAGATGCGCTTGACCTTCTGCTTCTCGCGGAGCTGCAGGCCATAGCCGAGCGTCCGCCGGCCGCGCCGGGTGCCGTGCTGGCCCGGCGGGAAGTTGCGGCGCTCGACGGCGCACTTCTCCTTGAAGCAGCGGTCCCCCTTGAGGAACAGCTTCATCCGTTCGCGCCGGCAGAGCCGGCAGACGGGTCCCGTGTATCTTGCCACTGGATCTCTCCTTGACGTCCTCTCCCCGAGGCTACGGGGACTTCAACTTGGGAAGACGCGCGAGAGCCCCCGGCACGCCCGGGGGCGAGAGGCTCGGCGATCCCGAGACTACCTGATACCGCCTTACAAACGGCGAATCAGACGCGGCGCCGCTTGCGCGGCCGGCAGCCGTTGTGCGGGATGGGGGTCACGTCCTTGATCGACTTGACCTCGATCCCGGCGGCCTGGAGGGCGCGCACCGCGGACTCCCGCCCGGCGCCCGGCCCCTTGACCATCACGTCCACGGACCGTACGCCCGCGTCCTTGGCCTGGTTGCCGCAGTTCTGCGCCGCCACCTGGGCCGCGAAGGGGGTCCCCTTGCGCGAGCCCTTGAAACCGATCCGGCCGGCCGACGACCAGGCGAGGATGCTCCCCTCCGGGTCGGCGATCGACACGATCGTGTTGTTGAAGGTCGCCTGGATGTGCGCGACGCCGTGCGGCACGTTGCGCTTCTCCTTGCGCTTGGCGCCCTTCTTCTCCTTCTTGCCTTCCGCTTTGGCCATCTCGTCCTCTTGCTTAAGGGTGACTTACTTCTTGGTCGCCTTCTTCTTGCCCGCCACGGCGCCGCGGCGCGGCCCCTTGCGGGTGCGGGAATTGGTCTGGGTCCGCTGGCCACGCGCCGGCAGCCCGCGGCGGTGCCGCACGCCGCGGTAGCAGCCGATCTCCATCAGGCGCTTGATGTTCTGGCTGACCTCCTTGCGGAGATCGCCCTCCACCCGGCCCTCGTCCTGGATGACCTTGCGGATCCGCTGCGCCTCGACCTCGGTGAGGTCGCGGACCTTCGTGACCTCGGGCACCTCGGCCTTGACCAGGATGTCGCGCGAGCGCGAGCGGCCAATGCCGTAGATGTAGGTGAGACCGATCCAGACCTGCTTGTTCTGCGGCAGGTCGACTCCTGCGATGCGTGCCATAGCGACTCCCTATCCCTGACGCTGCTTGTGTTTCGGGTTCTCGCAGATCACCCGCACGACGCCCTTCCTACGGACGACCTTGCACTTCGGGCAGATCCGTTTCACCGACGAACGTACTTTCATGGCAACTTCTTCCTTTCCCCGCCGTCTACTTGACGTCGCCTGTTTCAGGCGCCTATTTCAAGCGATACACGATCCGGCCCCGGTTGAGGTCGTACGGCGACAGCTCGACCAGCACGCGGTCCCCCGGGAGAATACGGATGAAGTGCTTCCTCATCTTCCCCGAGATGTGCGCCAGCACCTGATGCTTGTTGCCGTTGAGCTCCACCTCGACGCGGAACATCGCGTTGGGGAGGGGCTCCACCACCACGGCCTCAACTTCGATCGCCTCTTCTTTCGTGGACAAACGTCCTTCCTCTCTCAAATTTGTATGCCCAGCACCCGGGCGCCCGACGGCGTCACCGCCACCGAATACTCGAAGTGGGCCGACAGCGAGCCGTCCTCGGTTCGCGCCGTCCAGCCGTCGGGGTCCATCTTCACCCCGGGAGCACCGGCGTTGACCATCGGCTCGATCGCCAGCACCATCCCCGGCTTGAGCTTCGGCCCCTTGCCGGGAGAGCCGAAATTGGGCACCTGCGGATCCTCGTGCAGCGAGGTCCCCACGCCGTGCCCCGTGAACTCCCGCACCACCGAGTAGCCGTGGCTCTCGGCGTGCCGCTGGACCGCCGACCCGATGTCCTCCACCCGCCCGCCCGGCCGCACCTGGGCGACCCCCAGCTTCAGGGCCTCCTCGGTGACGCGCAGCAGCCGCTTCGCCTCGTCGCTGACCTTGCCGACGGCGAAGGTCCGCGCCGCGTCTCCGCAGTACCCCTTGTAGAAGACGCCGCAGTCGATCCCGACGATGTCCCCCTCCTGGAGGGGGTTCTCGCCCGGGATGCCGTGCACGATGACGTCGTTGACCGAGATGCACAGCGTCGCCGGATAGCCCCGGTAGTTCAGAAAAGCCGGGACCCCTCCAGCGTCGCGGATGATGCGCTCGGCGAGACGGTCGAGCTCGCGCGTCTTGACGCCCGGGACCATCCGCTCGCCCACCGCGTCCAGCACCTGGTGGACGATCCGGTTCGCCCGATCCATCAGATCGATCTCACCGGGAGTCTTGAGCACCGCGGCCATACCTTCAGGCCCCGGCGATCTCACGATCGACTCCGAACAGGCTGAGCATCCCGGCGGTCACGTCCTCGATGGGACGGTTACCGTCGATCTCGCGCAGCAGACCGCGCTCCC
>JAICSG010000034.1 GCA_025937035.1 Thermoanaerobaculia bacterium
GCTCCAGAAGGAGCCGCACCGCCGTCCCCAGTCGGCGGCCGAGGTGGTCGCGGCGCTGGGCTCCGCGTCCATCTCCTCCGGCCTCGGGCCGGCCCCGGCGCGCCGCAGGCCTCCGGGACCTGAGCTCGACGAGCCTACCGCCGTCACCCTCATCGAGCCGGCGGCACGCCCCACCGGGTGGCCGGTCACGGACGAGGAGAGCCGGCAGAGCGGCGGCGAGCGGCGGACCATCACCCTCGTCTGCTGCGCGCTGGTCCAGACCGGCCGGTCCTCCGGCGACTCCGGCGCGCTCGACGTCGAGCTCCTCTCCGAGGCGCTGGCCTCCTTCGAAGGGGTGGCGCGGGAGGTCTGCCGGGAGCTCGAAGGCTCGCTGGGCGCCGTGCTCAACCGCATGCTCTGGCTCTGCTTCGGCTATCCGCGGGCGCACGAGGACGACGCCGAGCGGTCCGTGCGGGCGGCGGGCATGCTCCAGGAACGCTTCGCGGCCCTGCCCGCCGCCACCGCCCACCGGCTCGCCGTGCGCGCCGGCGTGCACACCGGACCGGCGGTGGTGGTGACCCGCCCCCTCACCGGCCAGTCGCTCCAGCCCGGCGACACCTTCGACGTCGCCATGGCCATCCAGAGCCAGATGCCGGCCGGCCAGATCGGGGTGAGCGCGGCGAGCCGCCAGTTGCTCGGCCGGCGGTTCGCCACCCGGCCGCTGCCCGCCGTCCATGTGAAGGACCTCGACACCACGGTCGAGGTGTACGAGCTCGGCCCCGCCCTGGAGCCCGGGAGCGGGGAAGCCGCCCTCTCCCCCCCGCTGGTCAACCGCGAGGCCGAGATGCAGATCCTCCTCGACCGCTTCCGCCTGGCCCGCTCGGGATCGGGCCAGGCGGTGCTGATCGCCGGCGAGGCCGGCATCGGCAAGTCGCGCCTGGTGCGGGCCCTCGGCGAGCGCCTCGCGGCCGAGAAGCCGGCCTGGCTGACCGCCCACGGCTCGGCCTTCGCCCAGAACACGCCGTTCGCCCCCATCGTCCACCTCCTCGCGCGGGCGCTCTTCGGTCCCGAAGACGCGGAGAGCTCCGGCGGGGAGAAGCTCCGCCGGCTGGAGGAGGTCCTCGACGGCTACGGCCTCCCTCGGCAGGAATACGCCCCCTTCCTGGGCGCGCTGCTCTCGCTGCCTACCGAGGAGCGCTACCCGCCCCTCGTCATCAGCCCCGAGGCGCGGCGCAAGCGGACCCTCGCCGCCGTCCTGGCCCTCCTCGGCGCCATGGCCGAGCGCCAGCCGGCCGTGCTGGTGATCGAGGACCTGCACTGGATCGATCCCTCGACCCTCGAGCTGCTCGACCTGCTGCTGGGCGAGATCCCCGTGCTCTCCATGCTGCTGGTGGCCACCTTCCGGCCCGAATTCTCGCCGTCCTGGCGCCACCAGACCTCGGTCACCCAGCTCAACCTGGGGGGGTTGAGCGAGGCCCACACCGCGGAGCTGATCGAGCGGGTGACCGAGGGGAAGCGGCTGCCCGCCGACCTGCGGCGGGAGATCGTCGCGCGGACCGACGGCATCCCGCTGTTCGTCGAGGAGCTGACCAAGACGGTGCTGGAGGGGGACGCCACGCTCCGGAAGGCGGCCGGCATCCCGCTCACGCTGGGCGGCTCGCTGCTCGCCCGCCTCGACCGGCTGGGGGAGGCCAAGGCGGTGGCCCAGCTCGCGTCGGTGATCGGCCGCGCCTTCACCCTGGAGCAGTTGGAGGCCCTCTCCTGGATCAAGGGCGCCGCCCTGCAGGCCGCCCTGGCCCAGCTCCTCCAGGCCGAGATCCTCTACCGCCGCGGGCCGGCGCCCCGGGCGCGCTACGTCTTCAAGCACGCCCTGATCCAGGACGCCGCCTACCTGTCGCTCCTGGCGGCCGACCGCCAGCAGCTCCACCGGCGGCTGGTCCAGCTGCTCCAGGAGGAATTCCCGGCGGTGGCCGAGGCCGAGCCCGAGCTGATGGCCTATCACAGCGAGCGCGGCGGCCTGGTGGCGGAGGCCGTCGAGTACCTCCAGCGGGCCGGCGCCCGCGCCATCCAGCGCTCGGCTCAGCACGAGGCCCTGAGCCACCTGAGCCGGGGTCTCGACCTCCTGCTGGGATCGCCGGACACGCCCGCCAGGCCGGAGCGGGAGATGACGCTCCGCTCCCTGCTCCTGGCGGTTCTGGCGGCGATCCGGGGCTGGGCGGCTCCGGAGGTCGCCGCCAACGCCGAGCGTTGCATCGCGCTCTCCCGGGAGCTCGGCGGCGGCGGCCGGCTGATCCCCTCGCTCTACGGCCTGTGGACCTTCCACGTGGTGCGGGGGGACCGCCAGCCCTCCTTCGATCTCGCGGCCGAGCTGGCGCGCCTCGCCGAAAACCCCGTGCAGGTCTTCATCGGCCACTCCGCGCAGGTCGTCACCTTTTTCTATGGCGGCCGCTTCGCCGAGGCGCTGGCGCACGTCGAGCCGGCGGCGGAGCTCTTCGCGCCCAATCTCTCCCCTGAGCTCACCCAGATCTTCGGAGAGGAGTCCACCCTGCTGGCGTACGTTTGCGAGATCTGGGCGCTCTGGATCGCCGGGTGTCCGGAGGCGGCGGGCCGCAAGGCGGATACGTTGCTCGCGGCCGTCGAGGCCCTGCGCTCCCCCTTCCAGATCGCCTTCGTGCTCCTCTTCTACATGATCCTGTGGCGCGAGCTGCGGGAGCCCGAGCAGGTCGACCGGATCGCGACACGGCTGATCGATCTGGCCGGCGAGCACGACTTTCCGTTCTTCAGCTCCCTCGCCGGCTGTGGGCTGGGCTGGGCCGCCTGCCAGCGAGGTGACCTGTCCGGTATCGCGCGGATCCAGGCCGGCCTCGACGTGCAATGGACCCTGGGGGCGAGGCTGCCACGGGGTTACTACCTCACTTATCTGATCGATTCCCAACTGAGGGCCGGGCAGATCTCCGAGGGGATGGCCGCCGTCCGCGAGGCCCAGGCCATGTCGGAGGTCCAGCTCGACGTCTTCTACGAGGCCGAGATCCTCCGCCTCGAGGGCGAGCTCCTGCGCGCCTCCGGCGACGCCGGAGCGGCCGAATCCGTCTTCCGGAAGGCGCTCGACGTCGCGCGCGGACAGCGGGCCCGCTCCTTCGAGCTGCGCGCGGCGGCCGGCCTGGCCCGCCTCCTCGCGGAGCAGGGCCGCGCGGAGGAGGCCCTGCCCCTTCTGAAGCCCGCTTACGAGGCCTTCCAGGGGGGACTCGCCACCCGCGATCTCCAGGAGGCGCGCCAGCTCCTCGACCGGCTCTCCCTCAGCCCGCCAGATCCTCGCGGGTGACCCCGTCGAGGCCGAGGACGAAGTCGGCGCCGTAGACCCGGGCGGGAGTCTGGAAGCCGGCCGCCAGCTCTCCGGCGAGCACCCTCTCGACCAGGCTCAGCGCCGCGGCGGCGGTGAACGTGTACTGGTCCGGGGTGTGGAGCCGCGCGCGCGCGCGCCGGCCGTCGTGATCCTCGCCCTCGGCCACCACGGCGCACCCCGCGCGCCGGCGGTCCGCGGGCGGTGGGCCCTCCGGCATCGTCCGCGCCTTCGCCCGCAGCAGGGCCTGCCCGGGAGGGGAACGGAGCCAGCCGGCGAAGAGGCGGCCGGCCAGGAGCGCCGCCCTCTCCGCGGGCTGGAGATCCAGATAGACCTCGATGTCCGGAATGCCCGTGGTGTAGTAGGCCGTGACCACGTCGGCCCAGTCGACGGCCAGGCCCGTCCGGCGCCCCCAGCCGTAGTCGAAGTCGTGCTCCAGAGGGAACGGGGGCACGGCCAGCCGTCCGCCGTGCCGGACGCGGACGCCCGGGCTGAGGTGCCGGGCGGCGGTCCGCAGCGAGCCGCGTCCGGCGTAGGAGGCCGGCAGCGAGACCCCCAGCCGCAGCCTCACCGCCCCGGGGAGCCGGCGCGCCACGTGCGCGGCCAGACAATCGGTGGCCACCACCACGAAACCCACCCCCGGGAGCAGCATCACCCCGCGTTGCCGCGCGAGCCCGCTCCGGCGCCGGAGAGCGGCGAAGACCGCGGGCTCGCCGGTCACGTCCAGGTAGTGCGCCCCGGTGGCCAGGCAGGCCGCGACCAGCGGTCCGGCGGTGCCGGCGAACGGCCCGGCCGCGTTGAGCACCAGGCGGGCCCCCCGGAGCAGGCGGGCGAGCGCCGCCGGATCGTCGAGGCGGGCGGCGCGGTGCTCGAAGCCCAACGGCTCGGCCAGCCGCCGCAGCCGCGCCCCGTCCCGGCCGGCGAGCAGCGGAGAGAGGCCGCGGGCCAGCGACCGGCTGGCCAGGAGCTGGCCGGTGTAGCCCGTGGCCCCGTAGATCACCCAGCGCCCGGTCATGGAGAGACGAAAGCGTAGCTTTTGCGACATCTTGCGTCAAATGGCCGCCCGCTCTACAGTAAGCGCCATCCAGGCTCGCAGGCGATGGAGGAGGATGATGAGCGTGCGCTCGTACGTGGAGTGGCTCTATAGAACCGCTCGCCCGCTCGGAGAGCAGAGCCGCTACGTCAATCTCGGGTACTGGCGGGGGAGGCCCGCGACCCTGGACGAGGCTTCCGAGGCCCTGGCGGTCCTGGCCGGAGAGGCCGCCGGGCTGAGGCCAGGCGACGCCGTCCTCGACGCGGGCTGCGGCTTCGGCGACCAGGACGTGCTCTGGGCGCGCCGGTTCGGGCCGCGGCGGATCGTCGGCATCAACATCTCCGCCGCGCAGGTGGCCCAGGCCCGCCGGCAGGTCGATGCCCTCGGGCTGGCCTGCCGCGTCGAGATCCGGATCGCCTCGGCCACCGAGATGCCCTTCCCGGCGGCCAGCTTCGACAAGGTCGTGGCCCTCGAGAGCGCTCTCCACTTCGACCCCCGGACCGCCTTCTTCGCCGCGGCCTGGCGGGTGTTGCGCGGCGGCGGCCGGCTGGTCACCACCGACATCCTCCCGCTGCCCGGCCGGCGAGGGCTCGGAAAGCTGTCCGAGGCCCTGGCGGCGCTCTCCTGGGGCATCCCCTGGGCCAACCTCTACCCTCGCCAGGTCTATGCCCATCTCCTGCGCGCGGCGGGCTTCGAGGACGTCGTGGTGACCTCCATCCGCGAGCACGTCTTCGCGCCCTTCAACCGCCACCTGGCCCGGCGCCTCCGGCGCGACCCCGGCTTGCTCTCCCGGCTCGACCCGCTGTTCGCCATGTACTGGCGGGCCTCGGTGGCCACCGGCGGAATGGGCTTCCACGGCTGGGATTACGTGCTGGCCACGGCCCGCAAGCCGGCGGCCGAAAGGAAAGGGAGACGCGGGACGGCGCGAGCGCGGTTTTTGTAATCCTCTTGCTTCAATGGCTTGAGAAGACCTACAGTAAGGGCGAACCCTGTCAGGAGACGCCGGCAAGGAGGAGGCGGCCTTGAGCGCACGGACCCCGTCGTACCGGACGGAGCTGCCCAAATACAACACGGCCCTCGGAGTGACCGAAACCCTGGCGGTCACTCCCCCCTTCTCGTTTTACGGCGTCACCGCCCGCGTCTTCCCCCTGCGGGCGCGCATGAACAGCCTGCGCAATTTTTGCGATCGCTATCTCAACGTGGCGCGGGAGGTCTGCGAATTCCGTCCCGCTCTGCCGTACGTCTTCCTGGTGGTCCTCGACTACGGGCGGATGGCGATCGAGGAGCTCAACCTGGGCTGGATCTCGCAGAACGAGATCTTCTTCGGCGTGCCGCTCTCCATGTGGCGCCCCGACCGGCTGGGCCGCCCGGAGCTCCAGAAATGGGTGTTGAACACTCCGTTCATCGTCGTCGACGATGCCCGCTCGCTCTCCGGCGGCCGGGAGTCCTATGGCTGGCCGAAAGTTCTGGGCTCGTTGCGCACCAGCCCGGAGCGTTGGCTGATCGATCCGCGCAGCCCCACCCGCTTCCTGAGCCTGGACATTCAGGGGGCTGACTCCGAGGTACCCGGCACACGATTGCTCGACATCGAGCAACAGTCGGGCCAGAACGCCGCCCTGGTCCCTCCTGAGCTCGGAATGCTGGACCCGTTCGGGTTGCTCTCCCGTCTCACGCGCACGTCCATGGCGATCGGGTACGACCTGGCTCAGCTCCTTCTGGCCGCCCCGCTCTCCGGCTTTGCCCCACCGGATTGGAACGACCAGCGCCGCGGCCGCCGTGGAGCTCTGCTCGACAGCTTTCGGAAGCTGCCTGCTTTCCTCGCGGAGCCGGGGCTGGACGTGGTGACTCTCAAGCAGTTCCGGGACGCCCGGGATCCGGCCCAGATCTGCTATCAGTCTCTGGTGGAATCGCGGCTGAAGGTGTCCCGGTACAACCGTGGCGGCCTCCTCGGCTCCTACAACATTCTTCAGGGCGACATCACCGGGGGATTTCGGATCCGTCTCCAGGAGAGCTCCGCTTTTCCGGTCATCGAGTCGTTCGGCCTCGAGGTGGCGGAGGCGCAGACGTTCCGCACGCCGACGGCCCGCCGCCAGACGATCTCCTTTGTCGAGCCGTTCTTCCCTTTCTGGATGAGCGTCGATCTCAGCTATGGCAAGGGCAGGACGCTCTGCTGGCGGACGCACACGAAGCCCTGGCATGTGAAAGGAACCCGGGTAGGCCGAAGCCCTCGGAAAAAGGCGTACTACAACACGCTGGCTGGAGGGGCGGAGCAGGTGTGGCACGGCCCTTTCGGTCTTCCCGCCGCCAGCTTCGAGATCTATCCTCTGAAAGCGAATCTTGAGCCGCTCGAAAAGTTGGTGAAGGAATACTTGGATTTCTCGCACGTCGATAAGAAGTTCGACTTCATCCTGGAAAAGCTGTATGAGAATGATGATCACGCCTACGTCTACATGCTCGTCTCGGCGAACCGAATGTTCTCCAAGGCGCGGAGCGGCGCGCACCTCAAGTCGTCGGAGATCGGCTTTTATGTACCCATCCGCATGAAGCCAAAAGAGATCTCAGGACCTTACACCGTCTGCCTCGCCACACCGTTCGCGTTCGTCGACAACCCGGTCCTGGCTACCACGATGCGCGAGGTTCAGGGGGTTCCGGCCATGGATGCCTCGATCGAGACCCCCTCGCGATTCCTGCGGCGCGAAGAGCCGTTGCTCAAGGTGCAGGTGGACGTCTTCGAGGCTCTCGGCGCCGGCCTGCCTTCCCAGCGGAAGACGCTGATCGAGATCAAGCCTTGGGCTAAGCGCTCCGAGCCATCACGCACCGAAGCGCATAGGGATCTCCTCGTAGGAATTTCGGGGCGATTGATGCTCAAGCAGTTCCGCGATACGGAGAGACCGGATCGCGCCTGTTATCAAAGCCTCGTGTACGAGTCGTGGCACATGGAAAAAGCCGCCAGGCTCGAGCAATTGGCTGATGCTAAGCAGGTCCTCGTCTACCGGTATCCGAGCCTCCCCCTGGGGGATACCCTGGGCCTCATTCGCTCGGAGACGCTGTTCCCCCAGGAGCCAGGGGGAGCGATCATCGATGTCCTCGAGACTGATGATCCTTTCAGGATCGAGACGAGCTTCAATATCGGGCTTCCGACGGAGGTCACTGATTACCAGGCCCTCGTGGACTGGCATTGGAGCCAGAGCTTGGCTTTCGCGATTGCGTCTCCCGCGAGAAAGCACTAGAGTAAGCCAAAATTTCAATTCGAGACCGAGCAAACTGGCCGCCGGCCTGAGGGGAACCGATGGACGACACCGATCCGGGGAGCAAGCCTTTCTTCGACCTGGCCCGGGGAGAAGCCGAGGCGACGCTCCTGGCCGTTCCTCCCTTCTCCTTTCCCGGCGTCACCGCCCGCGTCTTCCCCCTGCGGGCGAGCATGGACATCCTGCATTCCTTCTGCAAGGGATACCTCAACGTGGCGCCGCCGGAGATCTGCCGGTTTCAACCCTATCTCCCCTACGTGTTCCTGGTCGTCCTCGACTATGGGCGGGGGGCGATCGAGACGGCCAACCTGGGCTGGGTCTCGCAGCACGAGATCTTCTTCGCCGTGCCGCTCGAAAGGTGGCACCGCTACAAGACCCGCATGATCTTCGACGAATGGCTGCTGAACACGCCCTTCATCTTCGTCGACAGCGCCACCTCTCTCAATACCGGCCGGGTGGTCTACGGCTGGCCCAAGGTCCTCGTTTCGCTGCGCCCCCGCCTGGATCAATGGCTGACCGACCCCCGCGACCCCTCCGAGCTCTTGAGCCTGAGACTCGAGGGTTTCGGCAGCGGCGCCAAGAAGACCCCGCTGCTCAAGATTCACCAGGAGCTGGACCAGAACCCCTCCCTCGCCTTTACGGACCTCTCGGCGGTCAACCCGTTCAAAAACCTTTCTTCCCTCACCCGCGGCCTCTGGTCGGCCTGGGCCGATCTCATCAGCCTCTTCCTGCGTTCCCCGCTCGCCGGCTTCGGTCCGCAGCAGGGGCGTCTCGAAAGCGGCTCCGGGTTCCTCCTCGAAAGCCTGCGCCAGCTCTCCGACTTCTTCCAGGAGCCCCAACTGAACGTGGTGACGCTCAAGCAGTTCCGGGACGCCGCATGCCCCGACGAGATCAGCTACCAGGCCCTCGTCAAGTCGGGGCTGGCCGTGGACCGCGTCAACGGCGGCGGCCCGCTCGGCCTCTACAACCTCCTGCAAGGCGACGCCTCCGGAGGGTTCCGCATCCGGCTCTACGACAACCCTTCGCTCCCCATCGCCGACTCGCTGGGCCTGCGGGCGGTCCGCCAGCATACCGACGGCGGAGTCAAGGTCTCGATCCTCGAGCCCATGTTCCCCTTCTGGCTGAGCGTGGACCTGACCTATGGCGCGGGCCAGAACCTCGGCTGGCGGATGCGCGACTCCCCCTGGTATGGCCTGGAGGGAGAGGTCGCCAGGCCCGCGGAGTCGTCGTCGTCTTACAGCTATAGTCTCAATTATTCCTACAACACGGTCGCGGGCGCGGCGCAACAGGAATGGATAGGCCCCTACATCGTCCCGAAAGCCTCCTGCGAGGTTTACCCCTTGCGGGTGTACGACACGGAGCAGCTCGACCGCTTCATCCAGCAATACCTGAACCAGAGCGAGCAGCACCAATTCGAGCGCTGGGGGAATTACGTCTACATGGTCGTCTCCCGGAGCCGGACCTTCTCGCAGGGGCGGAGCGCCGTGAGCCGTGAGATCGCCTTCTACCTGCCGCTCCACTGGCGCGAGCAGGACAAGGACAACGGCTACGTCGTCGCCAAGCCCTACGCCTTCATCGACGATCCGATCTTCGCCATGACCATGCGGGAGGTCCAGGGGGTCCCGGCGATCGACGCGACCATCGAGACCCCCGAGCAATCCTGGTTGCGCCAGGGGCCGGTGCTGCGGATGAAGACGGACGTCTTCACGGTCCTCGACGCGGGGATGGGGGTTCAGCGGCGGACGCTGCTGGAGGTGATGGCCCCCGAGCCCCTGCAGAGGCGGAATATCCGGCCGCTCTCCGACTCCGAGAGGGAGGGCTTCCAGGAGCTCTTCGCATCGCCGAAGGAGGTGAGGATGCTGACGCTCAAACAGTTCCGCGACGCCAGGGATCCTGACCGCGCCTGCTACCAGGCCCTGGTCCTCGAGCCGTGGAAGGTCTTTTTGAAACCCCCTCAACGGCTCGGACCGGGGATGCGGATTTACGTCTACAACTATCCGAGCCTGCCCCTGGCCCACACCCTGGGCCTCGTCGATCCCAGGAAGCCCGCCGCGCAGTCGCCCAGGAAGAAAAAGCGGGTGGTGGCCGACGTGCTCACCCCCGAGGACCCCTTCCGGGTCGAGCTGAACATCAACCTGGGGCTCGCCCAGGTGCTCTCCCATACCGCCGGCAATCTGCCCTGGACCCCGCGAAACCAGGCTCCATCGAAGCCATCTGAAACACCTGAATGGTGGCTGGCCCTTCTGGAGGCTCTCAATCAGACCCTCGGGGTTGGCCCCCAGGCATTAATTGAATACTACGTATCTCTTGGCGAGGACCTGGCCTCCGACTCGGGCGGCGGCACGGGCGGGGGCGGCGCGAACGGGGGGAGCGGCGGCGGGGGCGCGCTTTGAGAGCCGCGCGGCCGGCGCCCCCCATCCGGGTGGCCATCGTGGGCGGCGGCTGCGCCGGGATCACGGCCGCCTTCGAGCTCACGCGCCCCGAGCACCAGGGGCGCTTCGCGGTGACCGTCTACCAGCAGGGGTGGCGGCTCGGCGGCAAGGGGGCCTCCGGCCGCGGCGAGCACGGGCGCATCGAGGAGCACGGCCTGCACGTCTGGATGGGCTTCTACGAGAACGCCTTCCGGCTCCTCCGCGAGGGCTACGCCGAGCTCGGCCGCGACCCGGAGGCCGACCCTCTGGCGGGCTGGCGCGACGCCTTCTTCCCCTCCCCCCGGATCGGCCTCACCGAAGAGCGGGAGGACGGCGGCTGGGACGACTGGACCGCCCTCTTTCCTCCCATGCCCGGCCTCCCCGGCGATCCGCTGACCCTCGAGAACCCGTTCTCGGTGAGCAGCTACCTGGTCCACGCCGCGCGGCTCCTCGCGACCGTGATCGAATCGGCCCGCCGCCGCCAGGGGACCAGCGCGGGGGAGGGGAGCGGCGTGCCCCGGCCCTCCGCGCTGGCGCCGGAAGCCATCCTCGAAAACCTGGCGCGCCTCGTCCGCTACGGCCACCTGGCGACCCTGGTCGGCCTGGCCGAGGCGGTGCGCGGCCTCGGCGTCCTCTTCGGCGCCTGGAGCCGCCGCCCGCCCGGACGGGGCACGGAGGCGACGGTCCTCCGCACCCTGGAGAACGTGACCCGCAGCGCCACGCGCCTGCTCTCGGAGCTGGCGCGCGGGGACGGCGAGCTCCGCCGCGTCTGGGGGATCGTGGACCTCCTCCTCGCGGTGATCCGCGGCGTCCTCCGTTTCGGGCTGATCACCGATCCGCGCGGCTTCGACGCCGTCGACGACTACGAATTCCGCGACTGGCTGGCGCTCAACGGAGCGTCCCGCGCCACCCTCGAATCCGCCTTCCTGCGCGGCGTCTGCTACGACCAGATGTTCGCCTACGAGGACGGCGACCCGGAGCGTCCGCGGACGTCCGCCGGCCAGGCCCTGCGCACCCTCCTGCGGCTGCTCTTCACCTACCGCGGCGCCCTCTTCTGGAAGATGCGGGCCGGCATGGGCGACGTCGTCTTCGCCCCCTTCTACGAGGTGCTGCTCCGGCGCGGCGTCCGCTTCGAATTCTTCCACCGCCTGGAAGCCCTGCGGCTCGCCCCGGAGGGCCAGCCCTCCCCCGGCGAGCGCCCCTGGGTGGAGTCTCTGGAGATGGCCGTGCAGGCCACCGTCCGCTCCGGTAAACCCCCTTACAAGCCCCTGGTCGACGTCGGGGGGCTCCCCTGCTGGCCGGCGCGGCCCGACTACGGCCAGCTCGCGGACGGCCAGCGCCTGAAAGCCGAGGGGTGGGATCCCGAGTCTTTCTGGGACCGCCGCGAGGTGGAGCGCAAGACCTTGCGGGTGGGGAAGGACTTCGATTTCGTCGTCCTCGCCGTGGGGCTGGGGGCCATCCCCACCGTGGCCGGGGGGCTCGTGGCCCGCGACCGGCGCTGGCGGCGGTTGGTGGACAACGTCAAGACCGTCGAGACCGGGGCCTTCCAGCTCTGGCTCCAGAAGAACGTGGCCGCGCTCGGCTGGCCCGGCGCCGAGGGGATCACCCTGACCGGCTTCGTCAAGCCGTTCGACACCTGGGCCGACATGACCCACCTCCTCCGGGAGGAATGCTGGCCGCCGGAGCGGGCCCCGCGCTCGCTCGCCTACTTCTGTGGCTCCCTGAAGTCGCCGCCGGAGCTCCCGGGCCGCGACGACCTGGGATACCCGGCGGCCCGGCGGAAGGCGGCGCGCCAGGAGGCCGTGGGCTTCCTGGACCATTACGCCGGACACCTCTGGCCCCGCGCGGTCCGTCCGGGCGGCGGCTTCCGCTGGGAGCTCCTGGTGCCCCCGGGAGCGGAGCGTCCGGCCGGACCGGAGCGCTTCGACACCCAGTACTGGACGGCGAACGTCAACCCTTCCGACCGTTATACGTTGAGCCTTCCCGGCACGGCGAAGGACCGCATCTCGCCCCTCGACAACACCTATGACAACCTGACCGTGGCCGGCGACTGGACCGCCTGCGGCTTCGTCGTCGGCTGCGTCGAGGCGGCGGTGATCTCCGGCCGTCTGGCGGCGCACGCCCTGTCCGGCCGGCCGCGCCTCGAAGACGTCGTGGGCTTCGATCACCCCTGAATGCATTCTACGAAGGAGAGAGCCATGGACCGCCCGCGCCACAGACGCCGAGACCCCCAGCGCACCGGACCGATCCGCCACAGCGGAGGAGCCTGGGCCAAGGGGGAGCCCTGGCACGATCCCCTGGAGCCGGAGGACGACCCCGTCTCCTCCGGTGTCCGCGAAGGCTATCGCGTGATCGAGGAGCAGATCCGCCGCGGCCAGCGCGTGGCGCAGGGGATGGACGACGAGCCCCGGAGCCGCGACCGCTACGGCCGGGAGCACCGGGAGCGCCGGGGGCGCAGGCCCCGGCCCGGGCCCGAGGAGTCGTGGCCCGGCTACGACTACGACGTGCCCCCCCGGGGCGGAAGCGACCCGTTCCACCTTCTCAGCATGCCGGCGCGCCACCTGGGCCGCCTGGTCCAGGAGATCCTCCGCCAGATCGGCTCCGCGCGTCCGGACCCCCTGCGGCTGGCCGGGCTGCTCTTCCAGCTTCAGATCGAGGCGATCGCCGAGCTCACGCGCCTCGGCTTCAGCACCCTCGGCCTGGGCTCTCGTTGGGGGGACGCCTTCCAGGAAGACGTCTACCGGGTCCAGCACGACATCGACGAGGGCGTGCGCGAGATCGAGGAGGAGGAAGAGGAGGGGTACGGGGAGTGGCGGGACGACGAGCCCGGGCACGGCTCCTGGGACTGGCGGGGGATCCCGGGCGCCCCGGCCGTGATCCACGCCTCCGTCCCCATCCCCGTGTACGTGGAGTCCCACGAATCCACGGAGATCGTCCTCGACCTGCCCCCCGGATCGCACCTCCAGAGCCTGGAGGTCGAGCCCCCCCTGGCCGTCGGCACCGCCGAGCCCCCGGCTCCCGCCTTCGAGGCGGAATTCGTCGATCTCGCGGACGGCCCGGTGATCCTCCGCGTCGAGGTCCCGCGCGACCTGCCCGCCGGCCTCTACCCCCGGCGAATCGTGACCAGCGCCACGGGCGAGCCGGTAGGGACGCTCACCGTCCAGGTCGGCACGATTCCAAAGCCGTCCTCGAAGACACCCCGGAAGGTCTCTCCGAAGCCGCGCCCGCGAGCGGAGAAGCCGTGAGAGGGCGCGAGGCGCTGATCCAGTCCGTGCTCCAGGAATATGGGGCACTCACCCGCCAGGCGCTGCGCCGCTACCTGCCGGCCCTGGAGCCGCGGCGCTACCTCTACGACCTGGTGGCGGACTACCCCCGCCGGGGCGGCAAGATGATGCGCCCGAGCCTCTGCATCGCCACCGCCCGGACCTTCGGCGCGCGGGCGGAGGAGGCCCTGCGCGCCGCCGTCTCCATCGAGCTCTTCCACAACTCCCTGCTCGTCCACGACGACGTCCACGACGAGAGCGAGCTGCGCCGCGGCGCTCCGAGCCTCCACGTCCTCCACGGCGTGCCGCTCGCCCTCAACGCCGGGTCCACCCTGGCGATGCTCAGCATGCGCCCGCTCACCGACTACCGGCTGGGCTTCGGCTTCAAGGTCCCCCTGCTGCTCGTCGAGGAGCTGGTGAGGATGGGCCGCGAATCGGCCGAGGGGCA
>JAICSG010000090.1 GCA_025937035.1 Thermoanaerobaculia bacterium
CAGGATGTCCTTGCGCAGGGTGAGGCCGTGGCGGGCGAAGAGCGGGGCGAGCTCGTCGTAGCGCGCCAGCAGGTCGCGCCGCACCGAGTTGTAGGAGTACTCGCAGACGGCCCGGCGCTCCGAGAAGCTGAAGATGTTGGTGAAGAACATCTCGTAGTCGTCGGGACGGGGCTTGAAGAGCACCACGTCGGCGTCCTTGAACTTGGTGGCGTAGGAGGCCATGCCGGTCTCCAGGCGCGAGTGGATGATGGTCCGGAAGGTCTGCGAGAGCACCGCCGGCAATCCATGGTCGAGCAGATTGCCGCGGCTCATGAACCCGGCCTCGACCGCGCCCCGGGTGTCGATCGGGACGATCGGATTGACGCAGATCACCAGGTCGGCCCCCGCCTCCAGGGCCACCGAGGTGTGCATGGTCTTGAGCAGGATGCCGTCGACGTAGTGGCGCCCCTCGATCTCCACCGGCGGATAGAGGCCGGGGAGGGCCGAGCTGGCGGCCACCGCGAGCGAGATGGGGATGTGGTCCAGCCCCGGCTCGCCGAAGCGCACGGCCTGGGCGGAGTCGAGGTCCGAGGCCACCACCACCAGGCGCTTGCCGAGCTGGCGGAAGTCGTCGGTCCGCCCCTTGACGTTGAAGACCTTGTGGACGTACTCGCGGATCGGCTGGTTGTCGAAGATCCCCACCGGCAGCGCCTGGCTGACGCCGGTCAGCGACTCCAGCAGGGTGAGGTCCCGCGGATGCTGGACCCAATCCTGGAAGGCTTTCCAAAGCAGGCGGGGCACGGACCTGCCGCCGCGCCTCACCTCCTGGGCGGCCGGGGTGAAGAAGGTCTCCGGCACGAACGGGTGCTCCCCCGGCTCGTGCGAGACGATCGCCCGGCACATCTGGGCCGTGCTGAGATTGTTGGCGAGGTTGGCGCCGATGATGGCGCCGGCGCTCACCCCGACGTAAATGAACAGATTGTTGAGATCGAGACCGTCGATCGCTTCGTCGAGAGCCCGGAGGGCGCCGATCTCATAGACCGCCCCCTCCGGAGCCCCCGCCGCGAGCGCCAGTCCGATCCTGGGGGAGCCCTTCGTGTTGCCGGAGTCTCCTGGGGTCTGCTCCACCAGTATCACCCTCTCCCTAGGCGATGATGCTGCCCGGATCGGTCGGCGTGGTCGCCGTCTCCGGCGTCACCACCGTGGGACCGGCCGGGGTCACACGCGGCTTGAGCTGCTCGATCTTGGAGTTGAGCTCCTCGACCTTCTGCGTCAGGTTCCGGATCTCCTCGCGGGTCGGAACGCCCAGCCGGCGCAGGGTGGACGTGAGCTTCTCGTCGAACTTGTCGCCCCAGGTCTCGAACGTGCTCTCGGCCTTGGCCTTGACCTTCTCGTTGAAGCGCTCGGCGTCGGCCTTCATCTTGTCGACCTCGACCTTGCCCTTGGACTCCACGTCGCGGCCCCGCTCGACCAGGCGGCTGAAGACCTTGCCACCCTCCTCCTCCGCCACGGCCAGAGCGCCGAGGCCGGCGAGCCAGATGCGATGGACCGAATCCTTGATCTCGTCCTGGACGTTGCGCTCGGTGCCCGTCTGGGTGCTCGTATCCATGTCTTCTTACCTCGACGCCTTCCTGGCGCGTGTAGCCCGCGGGGCGGCCGTCTTCCTGGCGCGCGCCGCCGCGGCTGGGGTTTCAGGGATCACGATCGCCGCCGCCTCACCTTCCGGGGTGACGATCTCGATGACGCCCGCCGTCGCCGCCTGGCGGCGCGCGACGACCTCGTCGACCTTCTTGGACAGCGAATTGAGGCGGGACGAGAGGACCTTGACGTCGTCGCGCGTCATCACGTTCAGACGCTTCAGCACGCCCCGGCTCTCGTGCTCCACCGTGTCCTGGACCAGCTTGCCGGCCTCGCGCACCGTCTGGGTGGCGCGGCCGGTCACCTTCTGGACCATCTGCCTCTGCTTCTCTTCGACCGGCTTGCCGCGCTCGACCAGACGGTCGAACGTATCGCGGCCCGCCTCGGTCACCTCGGCGACGGCGCCGACGCCCGCCAGCCAGAGATTCCGGCCCACGCCGGTCAGGCGCCCGACAGCGCCGCCAATATTGATACCCGTTGGAATCAGGCTCATTTCTGGATCTCTCCCTCGGTTTCGATGATCCGCACCACGGGCTTGCGCTCCGCGGGGCGGCCGTTCTGCGGCTCCATGGCGGCAGCCGCGTGGTCGGTCCGTTCCAGCTCGGCGAGCGACACCTCGAGCTCCTCCAGGCGCGCCCGCAGGCTCGACATCTCCTCCCGGGCCCGCCGCACGGGTCCCAGGCGGTCGATCAGCTTGTCGACGCCGTTCTGGACCTGCTCCATGCCCGTGCTGACCGCGCGCTCCCCCAGACGGACGAGGTCGTGCAACAGCTCGCTCGGGATGAACGAGGTCCCCTTCCGTCCTTCGTCCAGGATGATCTGGGTCAGGGTCTGCGAGGTGACGTCGTTGTTGGTGGCGTTGTCCACCACCCGCACCTCCTGCCCCTGGCGGATCCAGGTGGCGATCTCGTCCAGCGAGACGTACCGGCTCTCCTCGGTGTCATAGAGCTTGCGGCTTTCGTAGCGTTTGATGAGCCGGATCATTGGAGCTCCTCCTTACGGTCGGTCGCGGCCTTCCCGGGTGACCGCGCCAAGGGTAATTTACCGCACTGCGGCAAAGGGAGTCAAGAGCTTTTTGACGCGACGCGGCATGCAACAGTTTGCCGCGAAAACCAGTTGACATCCCTGCGAACCAGCTCCATAATTAGTCTGTCGCACAAACCGGTCCTTCAAGGAGGAGACCGATATGGAGACCCCGGACCTGGAGCGCATCCGTTTCACCACGCGGCACTTCAACGATCTGCAAGGCCTGCGGTACGGGGTCCCACTGGGGCTGATCCTCCTGAGCTGGGGAGGCCCTCCCCTCCTCCGCGCCGCCGGCATCGCGGGGGCGCTGGTGCTGGCGCTCGCGGCCCGGCGGTACTACCGGAGCACCTTCGGCGCCGTCGAGCAGCAGTCGGCCGATCTCGACGCGGAGCTCTATCCGGCGTCCATCTACAGCCCGGCCGGTCCCATCCCGCGGCTCGCGATGCCCCCGCGGGTCCCGCTGGTCGCGCGGCGCTTCCTTTTCACCTCTCTGCTGGCGGTGATCGTCTTCGCCTATGTCCTGGCGCTTCCCCCGGGCATGTTCGTGGTCCAGGGGGACGCATCGCACCCGCGCATCCTGTCCGCGGCCGAGCCCGTCTACGCGCCACCGTGGCTCAGCCGCTGGGCGTGGTACCACGGTGGGGAGATCATGCCGCCCTCCATGTTCCAGGCCGTGATCGCGCAGACGGTCTATCTGCTCGCCGGCTGCCTCTTCCTCACCCTCTGGCTCTGGCGGCGGCGCGATCTTTCTCAGAGCCCGCATCTGGTCCTGGCCCTCCTGCTGCTGGGTCTCACCGCCCTCGGCAGCACGCTGGGGCTCCGCGCCAACAAGGAAGGGACGATCGATCCCCTGCTCGACCGCCTGCTTCCGCTCCTGGTCTACCCCGGGATGGCGGTGCTGCTCTGCGGCGGCGCGCTGATCCTGGCAGGCCTTTTCGATCACTGGCAGCTCTCCCGGACGCTCGGACCGTCCGCGCGGATGGAGGATTGAACGATGGACGCCACCCCTTTCGAGCAGCTCGCGAGCCTGGACCGGCGGATCCACGACCCCGCCCGGCTGGCCATCCTCACCGCGCTCTCCGCCTGTGAGCGGGCCGACTTCCTGTTCCTGCTGCGGATCACCGGCCTCACCAAGGGGAACCTCTCCTCCCACCTCTCCAAGCTGGAGGAGGCCGGCTTGGTCGAGATCGAGAAGCGCTTCGTGGAGAAGAAGACCCAGACCCTCGTCCGCCTGAGCGACGCCGGCCGCCAGTCGATCGAGGGGTACTGGCAGGAGATGGAGCAGATCCGCGAGAGCGCCGCCCGCTGGCCGTCGCAGAACCTCGTACCGGTACCGTCTTAGTCCGTCGTCAGTCTGAAGGGAATGTTCGTAGGGGCGGCCCCGCGTGGCCGCCCTGGGTGGAGGTGTATCCAAGTTGGCTCACTGAAAGGAGTCATCCATGCGCCGTGCTTTTCTTTCGCTCTGCATCCTCGTTCTCCTGTCCTCACCATCGTTCGCGGGCGGACCGGAGATCCCGCAGACGCCAGCCGGCAAGGTCTTCGCGGCATGGCTCACAGCGTTCAATTCCGGGGATCCCGCGCAGTATCGCGCGTTCGACGCCGCCTACCCCCGGAAGGACGCCCCGCCGATGGAGGACCGGCTGGCGTTTCAAGACGAGATCGGCGGTTTCACCCTGCTGCGGGTCGAGAAGAGCGAGCCCCTGTCCCTCGTCGTGCTGCTCCAGGAGAGCTTTTCAGACATGGTCGCCCGGCTGGAGATGGGGGTGAGCGCCGACGATCCGCCGCGGCTCCTGGTGGCGACCATCGAGCCCGTCCCCCGGCCGGCCGACCTCGCGATTCCCCGCATGACGGAAGCCGGCGCGCTGGCGGCGCTCTCGACCCGCGCCGAGGAGCTCGCGAAACGTGATCGATTCTCCGGCGCCGTGCTCGTGGCGCGGCACGGCACGATCCTGCTGCAAAAGGCTTGGGGCCGCGCCAACCGGGAGACCGGCGCCCCCAATACGCTCGACACTCAGTTTCGCCTGGGGTCGATGAACAAGATGTTCACCGCCATCGCCATCCTGCAACTCGTGGAGGCGGGCAAGATCGCGCTGGACGATCCGATCGGCAAATACCTCACCGACTACCCGAACAAGGACGTCGCCGCGAAGGTCACCGTGCGGCACCTGCTCACGCACACCGGGGGGACCGGCAACATCTTCGGTCCGGACTTCGCGAAGAACCGTCTCGCCCTGCGCGAGCTCTCCGACTACCTGAAGCTCTACGGATCGCACGGGCTCGACGGCGAGCCGGGCCAGCGGTTCCAGTACTCGAACTACGGCTTCATCCTGCTCGGCGCGCTGATCGAGAAAGTGACCGGCACGTCCTACTACGACTACGTGCGCGACAAGATCTTCCTGCCGGCCGGCATGACCTCCACCGCCTCTCTCCCGGAGGCCGACAGCGTGCCGCGGCGCGCCGTGGGCTACCTGCGCAAGGACGCCAAGTGGGTGCCGAACACCGACACGCTCCCCTGGCGGGGCACCTCGGCGGGCGGCGGCTACTCGACCGTCGGCGATCTCCTGCGCTTCGCCCAGGCTCTCGAATCCGGGAAGCTGATCTCGAAGGCGCTCTTCACGGAGGCGACCACGCCGCACCAGGGAGACTACGGCTACGGCTTCATCGTGCGGGGAGAGGGGGCGCTGCGGAGCTATGGCCACAGCGGCGGGGCCCCGGGGATCAACGGCGATCTCCGGATCTTCCCCCGGCTCGGGTACGTGGTGATCAGCCTCGGCAACCTCGATCCGCCGGCCGCCTCCCGGCTGGCGGAATTCTTCACCGACCGGATGCCGGGGTCCTGAAGGCCCTCACTCCCGGATCACCGTGATCGGGTCCACCCGCGCCGCCCGGCGGACGGGCACCAGCAGGGCGGCCGTGGCGCAGGCGAGGAGCGTCAGGAGGGCGGCGCCCAGCGCCACGGGGTCGAAAGGGGGCACGCCGAAGAGGAGGTTGCGCAGCAGGCGGGCGACCACCACCACGCCGACCGCGCCGGCCGCCAGGCCGGCGGCCATCCAGGCGGCGCCCCCCCGCAGCACCAGGCCGGCGACGGCCCCGCGGGTCGAGCCGAGGACGATCCGCAGGCCCAGCTCCCGCTCCCGCGCCGCCACCAGGCTGGTGAACAGGGCGTAGACCCCCACCGACGCCAGCAGCAGCGCCAGCGCGCCGAACGCCGTCATCAGCAGCACCGGGAGGCGCCGTCCAGCCATCCCCTCGGCGAGATAGGCGCGCAGGGTCTCCGCCTTGCGGATCGGGATCTCCGGATCGATCGCCGCCAGCTCGCGCCGGAAGGCGGGGACGAGGGCGAGCGGATCGCCCTTCGTCCGCAGCAGGAAGTTGTTGCCCCACGGCTCCTGCCGGATCGACGCGTACGACATCGGCTCCGGCTCCGGCAGGGCGGGATCGTTGCGCACGTCCCCCACCACGCCGACCACCACCGACCACGGGGACTCGAAGTCCGGGCCCAGCCGGACGCGCGCGCCGACCGCCTGGCTGGGTCCGCCCGGCCAATACTTCTTCGCCATGCTCTCGCTGATCACGATCGCCTTCGGCGCGCCCGGCCGGTCCTCGGGCCCGAACGCGCGCCCGCGCAGCAGCGGGATGCCGAGGGTGCGGAAGTAGTCGTCCGAGACGTCCACGTAGCGGATGAACGGCTGCCCGGCCCCCTCCGGCCAGGTCACCCCCTGGATCGCAAGCCCATTGCGGTCCATCAGAAGGCCGGGGAGCTGGCTCACCTGCGCCACGCTGACCACGCCAGGGAGGGAGCGCAGGCGCTGGTTGAGCTCGTCGTACAAGTGAATGAGAGCCTCTTCTTTATCGTATTTGTGCGACGTGAGCTGGACGTCCACCGCCAACACGCCGTCCGGGTCGAAGCCGACCGGCGCGGTGGCCATGGCCCACAGGCTGCGGGCCATCAACCCCGCCCCGGCGAGAAGGCTGACGCAGAGGGCGATCTGCCCCGCCACCAGGGCTCCCCGCAGGCGCCGTGTCCGCCGGCTCTCGCTCATCGCCCGCGTCCCCTCGCGCAACGTCCCCTGGGGGCTCGCGCGGCCGGCGGACAGGGCCGGCGCCAGACCGAACACGGTGCCGGTCGCCAGCGCGAGCAGGAAGGTCACGAGCACCGCGCCGCGGTCGAGCGAGAGCACCGCGTAGTCCGGCAACGCCGGCAGCTCCAGCCGCCGGAGGACGATCAGCCCGAGCGACGCGAGCAGGAGGCCCACCATCCCGCCGGCCACGGCCAGCAGCACGCTCTCGGTGAGGAGCTGGCGGACCAGGCGGCCCCGCCGGGCGCCGAGCGCCACCCGCACGGCGAATTCCTGGCGGCGGGAGAGCGTCCGCGACAGCAGCGCCGCGGCCAGGTTCGCGCAGGTGATCAGGAGCACCAGGCCGGCGCTCGCCATCAGCAGGATCAGCGGCGTCCGCGTGTCGCCAGCCATCGACTCGCGCAACGACACCACCGAGGCCGAGAAGCCGGCGTCCGAGTCCGGATACTGGCGCGCCATCTGGGCGGCGATGGCCACGACATCGCGCTGCGCCCCCTCGACAGTGGCCCCGGGCGCCAGTCGGCCCACCACGCCGAGCCAGTGCCGGCGCCGCGCGCGGGTCGGGTCGCGCAGTGTCGCTCCCAGATCGAGCGGGAGATAAAGGTCGGCCTCTCCCATCGGCCCGACGAAGCCGCGCGGCAGCACGCCGACCACCTGCCAGGGCCTGCTGTTGAGGCGCAGCGTCCTGCCGATCACCCGCGGATCGCCATTGAGCTCCCGCTGCCAGGCGGCGTAGCTCAGCATCAACACCCGGGAGCCGGTGTTGCCGTCGGCCTCCGTCAGCGTCCGCCCGAGCCGGGCGGGCACGCCGAGCGTCTCGAAAAAGCCGGGCCCCACCAGCGTGAGCTTCAAGATCCGCGGTCCCGACTCACTGCTGTACGCGGTGTCCTGCACGCCCTGGAAGAAGGCGGCGAGGCGGGTGAATGACCGCTGCATGCGGACGACGTCCATCACCAGGCCGGCGCTCATCCCCGACCGCTCCAGAGTGCCGTCGAGCTGGCGGCTGTACACGCGCGCGAGCCGGTCCGCCTCCTTGTAGGGCAGCGCGTTGAGCAGCACCGACTTCACCACCCCGAAGACGGCGGCGTTGGCGCCGATGCCGAGGGCCAGGGTGAGCACCGCCAGCAGGGTGAACAGCGGCGTGCGCAGGGCGGAGCGCACCCCGTAGCGGACGTCCTGGACGAGATCCTCCAGGGGGCGGCTGCGGTACTCGTCCCGCGCCTCCTCCTTGATGCGCTCGGTGCCGCCGAAGCGGACGAGCGCCGCGCGGCGGGCCTCCTCCGGGCTCATGCCGAGGCGGAGGTTCTTCTCGGTCTGCATGTCGATGTGGAACCGGATCTCCTCGTCCATCTCCGGCTCCGCCGTCCGCTGCCGCAGCGTGCCGGAGAGCTTCTTCGCCTCGTCCCTCAGGATTCCCATGGCGTCCGGCTCCTAGGTGTTGGATATCCGCATCACGAGGTTGACGGCCGCCGAGAGCCGCTCCCAACTCTCCTGCTCGGCCGCGAGCTGCCGGCGTCCGGCCTCGGTAAGCTCGTAGTAGCGGGCCCGCCGGTTGTTCTCGGTGGTCCGCCAGGACGAGGTGATCCACCCCTGGCGTTGCAGGCGGTAGAGGGCGGGATAGAGCGATCCCTGGTTGACCTGCAGCACCTGCTGGGACCACTGCTCGATGCGCTCCGTGATCCCCCAGCCGTGCATGGGCTCGAGCTGCAGCGCCTTGAGCACGAGCATGTCGAGCGTCCCCTGGAGGAGATCGCCCTTGGTCTTGTCGGTCATGCGTGGTTCCTCTCGATCATCGAGAGGAACGGTAGGGCGGCTTCTCTAGATTGTCAAGAGGAAGGAGCCATATCCGCGGCCGAAGCGTGAGAATCGGCTTCCAAAGCGTGAGAAATGGTTTCAGAAGCCTCAGATTCGCGGTTGGGTGTGGAAGCTTCCAGGACAGAAGCCTCAGATCCAGGTCCGAAACCGGTGATTCCGGTCCGGAAGCCTGAGATTCGACTTCAGAAGCCCGAGATTCCCTGTTGGAAGCGCGAGATCTGACCCAGAAGCTCCAGATTCTCTTCTGGAAGCTCTGGATTCGACTTCAGAAGCCGCGGATTTCGGGTCAGGGGCCGCGATTCCGACCCGGAAGCCTGAGATTCGACTCCAGAAACCCGAGATTCTTTGTCAGAAGCTCGGGATTCTCCGCCGGAGCCCGCCTGGCCAGGTCGATCTCTCAGCTCTCGCCGTGCCCCTCGTCCGGATCGTGGGCCATCTCGTCGATGGCCACCGCGAGCGCCAGGATGAGGCCGTCGTCCTCCCCCGGAGAGGTCTCGATCCCGTAGGTGTCCCGGATGGTAAACCAGTGCTTGGAGATGCGGGCCACGGTCTGGGAGCCGCGCCGGATCTCGTACTCGTGGTCGAGGATGTTCCCCTGGGCCACCAGGTCCTCTCCCCCCTCCACGTCGACGTTGAATTTGTCGCGGAAGGGGGAGATCCAGGCCTTGCGGATGGTCGCGAGGGTGTCCCCCCCGCGCAGGATCTTCATGCTGTCGCGCAGGGCCAGCTTCTTCTCGCGGATGGTCGCCACCTCGTTCCCCTGCCGGTCCTCGATCACGAAGGTCTCGCGGATGCGCAGGACCTTGCCATCCACCTTGTAGACCGGCTCCCCCCGTTCGTCCTCGATCGTGTAGTCCTCGCCGATCGAGAGCAGCCGCTGCCGCATCTTGTAGCGCGCCATATCCGATCCTCCCGGGGAGGGAGCCCATGCAAATCCATGACCCGGCTCAGCGGAAGTACGGCGCCACGTTCCCCGCAATGGTCCGGAATTCGTCGTCCGTGAGCGGCACCGTGGTGCGGAAGATCAGCCAGCTCTGGCGCGGCATCGGAGGCCCGAGGTCGGTGCCGAACAGGACGCGGTGGAGCCCGACCTGCCGGATGCGCTTGGCGAAGGTCCGCAGGGTCTCGGCGGACTGCTGGTCGGCCACGGTCGCCACGTCGAAGTAA
>JAICSG010000996.1 GCA_025937035.1 Thermoanaerobaculia bacterium
AGGATGCCCGGAAAGGCCACCGAGAGCACGGAGACCAGAACGTAGAACACCCGAACCAGGGTCGGGTCCCAGCCGAGCCAGTCGGCGAGGCCGCCGCAGACTCCGGCGATGATCTTGTGTCTTCGAGAGCGGTACAGAGGCATGGTCTTCTCCCCGGCCGGGCTTCTTGGGGCCCGGCCTCTCATTCACACTACGCGCCAGCGGGGGACCGGTTTCCCGGCTCCCGCCGCTGGACCGCCGCCAGCCAGAGACAGAGGAGGATGGCCGGCAGGCCGATCGCGCCCGCGCCCACGAAGAAGAAGGCGTAGGACTCCATCAGGGTGTGCCCGTGGGCCTGGAGGCCGTCGACCACCGCGCCGGAGAACCCCTTGAGGAATTTGCCCACGATCGCGTAGACGGAGCTGAGCAGGGCGTACTGGGTCGCGGTATAGCCAAGGCTGGTCAGGCTCGACATGTAGGTCACCAGGGCCACGCCGGCGGCGCTGACCCCGAAGTTGTCGCAGACCATCACCACCCCGAACAGCCTTGGGTCCCCGCCGTAGAGGGCCAGGAGCGCGAAGCTCGCGATCCCGATAGCCTGGAGGAGCCCGCCGATGATCAGCGCCCGCATGTACCCGGCGCGGGCCACCAGCAGCCCGCCGAAGGCGATGCCCAGGAAGGAGGCGGCCAGGCCCACCGTGCCGCGCACGGTGCCCACCAAGTCTTTCGAGATCCCGAGGTCGTGATAGAGGGGGGTGGCCATCGGCCCCATGACGAACTCCGGCAGCCGGTAGAGGCTGATGAAGACCAGCATCAGCAGGCCCACCCACCCCCAGGTCTTGATGAAGGCCACGAACGGCCCTCCCACCGCGTCGAGCAGCCCCCGGCCGGTCCACAGCGGCGCCTCGGCCGACTTCTCGTGCAGGACCTCGTCGGCGCCCGCCGGCTCCCTGGCCTTGAGCGTGGCGATGATGCCGATCACCATCAGCGCGGCCATCAGGCCGTAGGCGACCGGCCATCCCAGGTGGTTGGCGGCGAACAGGATCAGGGCGTCGCTGGTGATGACGGCGATCCGGTAGCCGAGCTGATAGGCGCTGGAGAGGAGCCCGAGCTCCTCGTTGTTGTCGGCGGCCTCGATCCGCCAGGCGTCGACCACGATGTCCTGGGTGGCCGAGGAGAAGGCCACGGCCAGGGCCGCGATCCCCAGCGCGACGAGGCCGCGGCGCGGTCCGGTCGCGGCCATGGCCAGCAGCCCGCAGCCGATCACGATCTGGGTCGTCAGGATCCACCCCCGCCGCCGGCCCAGCCGTTTGCCGAGCCAGGGCGCGTCGAGGCGGTCGATCAGGGGGGACCAGAGGAACTTGAAGGAGTAGGCGAGGCCCACCCAGGAGAGGAAGCCGATCGCTTTCAGGCTCTGCCCCTCGTCGCGCATCCAGTAGCCCAGGGTCGCCGCGGTGAGGAAGAACGGCAGCCCCGAGGAGAAGCCCAGCGCCAGCATGATGGCGATCTTGGGCCGCCGCAGGGCCCGGAAGACGTCGCCGATCCCCGGCTTGCGTGGCTTGGCGGATGCGGTGTCGGTGTCGGGTCGCTCGGCGGGTTGCGTCACGGCGGGGAGCTTACGCTGGCGCCGCTCGGGCATCAATGCCCGGGTAAGGAATGGCGTCGCGGTCCGGATGGGAACGGCGCCACGATCCGGATGAAGAACGGCGCCGCGATCCGCCCGGGCATTCATGCCCGGGCGGAGGGGCGCCGAGTTGGATGGACGTGCCGCAGGTAGATTCCTACAGCGATTCCACCCGCGCCCGCAGCCGGATCAACCCCTGCGTCACCGCGTTGAGCTCCTCCCGCGCCGCCTCCAGGTGCTCGCGCTCGGCGCGGACGAAGCGGGTGTAGGGGGAGATCGCCTCGTCGATGCGGCGCAGGCTGCCGTCGACCTCGTGGTCGAACTGGGTGGTGAGGGTGCCCATGAGCTGCTCGCGCATGGCCTCGATCTTCTCCCGCAGATCCTTCTTGGCGTCGTGGCGCCGGTTGGGGATGATGAAGAGGCCCAGCACGGCCAGGGTGCCGGCGGCGAGGATGCCCGTGAAGTCCGCCGCCGCGGTGACCGCGAGGTGGGTGAGGAGGACCCCGAGGCCGATCGCTCCC